>CANQRT010000001.1 GCA_947626325.1 Candidatus Gastranaerophilales bacterium
TAACCCGTTTAGCGCACATTCAAGCTGAAGCGCACCAGCAAAATAACTCTCTACCGTTACTGCCGTTGCCATGCCAAGGTCATTGTGGTTGTGAACCGATATAACTATATCTTTTGGAAGTGCATTATATACCTTTTCTACAAGATTAATAAATGTTTTTGGACGTGTCCTTTCAACAGTATTAGGCAGATTAATTACATTTGCTCCCGCTTTTACTATTTGTTTAAGCGTATCTATAACAAAATCAATGTTTTCAGCACAATCACCAAAATGCTCAACGGAAAATTGCACTTCTCCCTTGCTTCCGATAGTTTTCTTTGCAAACTCAACTGCCTCTATTGCCTGCTTTCTTACCTGTTCAGGCGATTTATTTAAAACATACTGCATATTAAAGGGGCTCATGGCAATAAATGTATGAATTCTCTGCTTTGGAGCAGATTTTATCGCTTCAGACGCTTTTATAATGTCATTTTCCACGCACCTTGCAAGCGCTGAAATTACAATATTATCAGGAGCAATTGAGGCTAAATGCGAGCATGCCTCATAATCCATTTCCGAAGCAGCTGCAAAACCTGCCTCTATTCCTTGAACACCGAGCTCTTTTAAGTGATTAAATATTATCTCTTTTTCATAAGTGTTCCACGGCTTTTTTAATGATTGATTGCCGTCACGCAATGTTATATCATAGAAAAAAGGCTGTCTTTGCACCATTTATGCTCCTTTATCCATTCTTGAACTATGTTATCTGTTATTGTAAAATAAAAGAATTGAAAAAGGAAGTTTTTATGATTGACAGGTATTCTCGCGATGAAATGAAAAAAATATGGGATTTAGATAGCAAATTCCAATATTATCTTAACGTTGAACTTGCGGTTTGCAAAGCATATAATGAACTTGGCGTGATTTCAAACAGCGTGCTTGAAGATATTACTAAAAGTGCTTCCTTTTCCGTTGACAGAATTGCGGAAATTGAAAAAGAAGTCCGCCACGACGTAATTGCATTTCTTACAAGTGTGAATGAAAATGTGGGCGAAAATTCAAGATATATCCACATGGGGCTTACAAGCTCGGATGTTATAGATACTGCACTCGCCCTGCAGATGAAAGACAGCGGGAATATTATTTTAAAAGATTTAGATGAAATCATTTGCACCGTTAAAGAAAAGGCAAAGGAACATAAAAATACCGTATGTATAGGGCGCTCGCACGGTATTCACGCAGAGCCGATGACCTTTGGTGTTAAACTCTGCGGGTGGATTGACCTGTTTGAACGTGCAAAACGCAGTTTTAAATTTGCGCTTGATGAAGCTTTGGTTGGTCAAGTTTCAGGCCCTGTCGGTACTTACAGCAATATTAATCCAGAAATAGAAAAACTCGTTTGCAAATATTTAGGCTTGAAACCTGCTAAATTTTCTACTCAAATTATTGCCCGTGATATCCATGCCCGCTTTATCCAGTCATTGGCTGTTATTGGCAGTGTAATAGAACAAATAGCAGTTGAGCTTCGCCACCTCCAAAGAACCGAAGTATCAGAGGTCGAGGAGGGATTTAGCGCAGGACAAAAGGGTTCATCAGCTATGCCTCATAAAAAAAATCCAATCTCGGGCGAAAATTTAACGGGATTAGCCAGAATTGTCCGCTCTAATTCTATTAGTGCACTTGAAAATATTGCGCTTTGGCATGAAAGAGATATTTCTCACTCAAGCGTGGAAAGGATTATCTTCCCCGATACTACAATTTTAATTGATTATATGCTGTCAAGGCTCAATAACGTTATTAAAAATCTTGTCGTGCATAAAGATACAATGCTTAAAAATACCAATAAATTCGGCGGTATTGTGTTTTCACAAAAAGTACTGCTGAAACTCTGCGAAAAAGGACTGTCCCGCGAAGATGCCTATAAACTTGTTCAAAAAAACGCACTCAAGGCATTTAATAATAACGGCAGTTTTATTGATAATCTTTTAAATGATGAAGAAATTAAATCAAAACTAACCGAGGCTGAAATAAAATCCTGCTTTGATATAAAAGATTATCTAAAGAATATAGAGCAGATATATTCCCGCTTTGGAGTTTAGTTAAAATCTATATTCTTTACAACAGCGTCTGCTAATTCTTCATAAGCTCTTTCTGTCGGGTGCAGATTGTCCTGCATTTTGTATTCGGGTGAATTTAAGTCGGCTTTAATATAATCACTTACTTTTAAAACAATAAAATTATTTTCTTTTAATTTGTCAATGAAAACATCTGTATGGTTTAAATGCCAGTCATCATAAACAATAACAATAAATTTGACTTTTTTGCCCCAGCGTTTTTCCATAGCCTCTCTTGATAAAAGAAAGTATTTAAGAGCGGTGTCTGTTAATTTTTTGTTATTCTTAAAGTTTTTTACATAATTATCCGCATATATGTGATTAAAATGTTTGACTGTGTATAACGAATTGAAAAAAGTGACAGGCAGATTGTTATAATTATCCATTACAAATTTGTCTTTTTTAAAAGTATAGTGAGGGTAAACAAAACTGTCGGTTACATCAAAATAATTTAGTAAAGTACGTCTGTAATGGTCATTAATCATAATATAAATTACTGTATCAGAGGGCGGAACATCTTTATAAAAATCTCTGCCTTTTTCATCATTAGTTTGAAAATACATTAAATGCCAGCTTCCGCCGATTATTCCTCTGTTATAAACAGGACGTTTTAATTTATTCGCCAGCTTGTAACTGAATGTTTGATTGTATTTTAAATATTGACCGTAAGCGTAAGATCCTCCAAATAAAACAATAGGACGGCAATCTTTTTTGCCTTTGCAATATTTAAGTCCGTCGGGCTTTCTGCCCCAATAATAAATATCGTCCTTTTCTTTAAAAAATCCGCTTAAATCATAAATGTAGCTTGGAATATAATGCTTGTATGTAAAATTCGGTATTTGCGAGGTTTTTGGACGTATATCGTAGAAAATGTTTTTATAATGCTTGTAAACTAATAAATCTGAAATAAATAAAACTAAAGATAAAATTAAAATATTAATAAAAAAAACTAACGAAATTTTAAACAACTTTTTCATAAAGTATATATTAACATGTTTGATTTTAACTGGCAGAATGATTGTTTAATAAAAAATAAAAAACTTTAAACATGTTAAGAAAAATTTACAATACGGTGAATAAATAATCAAAGCGGGTATTTTAGAGAGTCGCAATTTTGTTGTATATTTCATTAATTTAAAAAAACAATATCTAAAATAAAAAATAAAATGGGTTAAAAAAAGTATTTGTGTAAGAAAAAAAGGCTTGATTTGAAAAATTTAACATGTAGGATATATTTATTGACAAAATAAAGAGGAAAAAATGTCAAAAGACGTAATAGAATTCGAAGGAACAATAATAGAATCACTGCCGAATGCAATGTTTCGAGTTGGTTTAGAAAACGGGCATGAAATACTGGCGCATATATCAGGTAAGATAAGAAAGAATTTTATTAAAATATTACCTGGAGATAAAGTGAAAGTAGAGATGACACCCTACGATTTAACAAGAGGCAGAATTACATACAGGTTGAAATAGTTAAACCGCGCAGGCGGGCTAACACTGGGGAGAGGGAAGGTAAGAAAAAACTAAAAACCCTCTCGATAAAAAGGAATGATATAAGGAAAAGGAAAATAAAATGAAAGTTAGAGCATCAGTAAAACCGCTTTGCGATAAATGCAAAGTAATAAAAAGAAAGGGCAGAGTAGCAATAATTTGTGAAAACCCGAAACACAAACAAAGACAGGGCTGATTTTCCGTAGGGCGGAGTTGAGCACAGCGAACGAGCCCGAAGAGGCGCAAATCGGTCGGAGCGCAAAAAGCCAAAAGGCTTTTGAAGCGAAGAAGAAGATTAAGCCGAGAGGAAAATCAGGACAACGACAGGCTTAAGCGAAAAGCAATTTCAAGACAGCGAAATTGCGTAGGGCGGAGTTGAGCGCAGCGGTTTTTACGTAGAGCAAAGCTCGAATATGTGAGGGGCGAAACGACAACAGCGGAGCGTAGGAGTGACAGCCCCGAGAGAGAGTAAAAACAAGACACCCGAACTAGCCCGATAATCAAAACAACAACAAAGTAAATAAAACATAATAAAAGGAGAAACTATGGCAAGACTTGCCGGGGTAGATTTACCCCGTAATAAGAGAATGGTAATCGCATTGACCTATATCTACGGAATAGGGCCGACAAGAAGTGCTAAAATATTAGCTGCTTGCGGTATATCCGAAGATTTAAGAACAGACGATTTAACCGACGACAACATTAAAAAATTAAGAGATGAAATCTCACATTACACTATTGAAGGTGATTTGAGAAGAGAAGAATCTGTAAACATCAAAAGATTGAGCGAAATCAACTCATACAGAGGAATGCGCCACAGACGTAAACTTCCTGTAAGAGGACAGAGAACAAAAACAAACGCAAGAACAAGACGTGGTAAGAAAACAGGCCCAATCGCCAATAAGAAAACAATTTAAGGAGTAATATAAACAATGGCTAGACCCGTAAAAACAAAAAAGAAAGAAAAAAAGAATGTATTGCAAGGTGTTGTACATATACAATCAACCTTCAATAATACAATCGTAACTTCAACAGATACGCAAGGCAACGCTATTGCATGGGCTTCAGCAGGCGGGTGCGGATTTAAAGGAGCAAGAAAAGGTACTCCTTTTGCAGCACAATCAGCAGCTGAAAAAGTCGCAAAGCAATCAATCGACCAAGGTATGAAAAAAGTTGAGGTTTATATCAAAGGACCGGGTTCGGGCAGAGAAACAGCAATAAGAGCTATTCAAGCTGCAGGACTCGAAATTACATTAATAAAGGACGTTACACCTATTCCTCATAACGGCTGCCGTCCTCCAAAAAGACGTAGAGTATAATAAGAGTAAGGAGTCGTAAATTGGCTAAGTATACAGGACCATCAAATAAATTATTTCGTAACTACGGAGTTACGGATTTATCTAACAGAAAGTTGGTTTCTTCACTAAGACAAAATGCTTCTGGTCAGCATGGCGCAGCAAGAAAAAAACTTTCAGAATATGCTATTCACTTGAATGAAAAGCAAAAAATCCGCTTAACATATTTATTAAGCGAAAAACAATTCGTAAGATACTACAATGAAGCTTCAAGAAGCAAAGGCGTTACAGGTACAGTTCTTCTTCAGCTTTTAGAATCAAGACTTGATAATATCTTGTTTAGAACAGGTTTCGCAATTACAAGAAAACAGGCAAGACAAATTGTTAATCACGGGCATGTTCTTGTAAACGGTAAAAGAGTAGATATCCCTTCATATACCGTTAAAGCAGGCGATGTTATCACATTTAAATCTTCAAGCAGCGAGTTTGTTAAAAATGTGGCAGAATCAATAGATTTAGCTTTAGCTCCAGCTTGGATAACTATTGATAAAGAAGCTATGAAAGTTACTTTTGACAGAATACCAGAGCGCGAAGAGTTAGACCCTGAACTTAAAGAACAACTTGTAATTGAGTATTATTCTAAATAATTGTAGGAGATAATTATAATGGAATTGAAAATTAAATGTATTAATACAACAACTTCATCAGACGGTTCACAATATGGTAAATTCGTAGTAGAACCGCTTGAAAAGGGTTTTGGAACAACAATAGGCAACGCTTTAAGAAGAGTTTTGTTATCATCTTTAGAAGGTGCTGCAGTTACTTCAATAAGAATTGAAGGTATTACTCACGAATATACTTCAATCCCTGGAATTGTTGAAGATGCTATAGATATTATGTTGAACTTAAAAGGTTTAACAGTAAAAACAGAAGATAAAGATCCTCAGCATTTAAAACTTGAAGTAGACCGTCCAGGCCCTGTACTTGCAAGTGATTTGCAATTACCCGCAGGTGTTAAAATAGTTAACCCTGATTGGCTGATATGCACAATATCAGAAGGCGGAAGTATTTCTGCTGATATTACTGTTGAAACAGGTAAAGGTTACAGAACAGTTGATGTATTAAAAGAAAATAAAGGTAATATTCCGATAGATTTATTACCTATCGACGCTTCATTTATGCCGATAAAAAGAGTAAGCTATAATGTTGAAAATACACGTGTAGGCGATGTTATTGACTATGATAAATTAACTCTTGAAATTTGGTCAAATGGAAGCATTGACGTATCAAGCGCATTAAGTCAAGCAGCAAATCTTTTAATAGAACACTTTATGCAAATAGCTTCAATAACAGGTCAGCCTGCTGTTCTACCTAATCAGCATGTAGTTGAGGAGGTTGAAGAAGAAGCTCAAGCACCAAGTATCTCTATTGAGGACTTAGAATTGTCTGTAAGAGCTTATAACTGCTTAAAAAGAGCAAGCATAAACTCTTTAGCTGAATTACTTAAAAAATCAGAACACGATTTATTGAATATTAAGAACTTTGGTAAAAAGTCATCTGATGAAGTAATAGAAAAATTACACCAAGTAGGTTTGGAACTTCAACCTAACCCAGAGGGTGTAGAATATGAAGAAGTTTAATAAATAACACAAAAGGATAAATAAAAATGAGACACCAATGCACAAGAAACAGACTGTCAAGACCACAAGACCAGAGAAAAGCCTTGCTAAGGTCTTTAGCAACAGAATTGTTCTTACATGGCGAGATTAAAACCACTATTTCAAAAGCAAAAGCACTAAAACCTTATGCTGAAGAATTAATAACTCTCGCTAAAAGAGGCGATTTGCACGCAAGAAGACAGGCTGCAAAATTTATATTTGATGTTGAAACATCAAAATATGTTGATTCTGCAACGGGAGAAGTTTTTGAAGAATTGCAAGAGGGTAAAAAATTAATTCCTCAAACAGTTTTGAAAAAATTATTTACCGAAATCGGCAAACAATATGAAAGCAGAAACGGCGGATATACAAGAATATATCACTTACCGCCAAGACGCGGTGACGGCGTAGAAATGGCTTTAATTCAATTAGTATAATGACAAGATACTTGATTGAAATAGAGTATATCGGGACAAACTACGCAGGCAGTCAAAAACAGCCAAATAAAATGCCTAACAGTAATAAACCTGTTGTAACTATTCAGGATGAACTGGAAAAAGCAATCAGCACATTGACAAAAACAAAAATCAAAACAATATTTTCGGGCAGAACCGATGCTGGAGTTCATGCTAAAGGGCAGACAGCTCACTTTGATATTGAGCTTGAACTAAATCCAAGTAAGTTCGTTAATTCTTTAAACGGTATATTGCCAAACACAATAAGCGTTAAGGGGTTAAAAAAAGTCGAAAAATCGTTTCACGCACAAAAGAGTGCAGTGGCAAGACATTATCAGTATGTCATAGCTAACAGAACTCAGAGAAGCTGCTGGGACGAACATTGTTTACTGGTAAGGTATCCTTTAAATATTGAAAGGATGAATAAGTCGCTCTCGTATCTTTTAGGCGAACATGATTTTTCCGCCTTTAAGAAATCAAGAACGACTAACCCTGCCAAGGTTTGCAAAATGTATAAAGCTCAAGCAGTTAAGCAGGGCGACCTTATTTATATAGATTTTATTGCAGACAGATTTTTGTACAATATGATCAGATTGATCGTCGGAACTCTCCTTTGGATAGAAAGAAATTCTTTTAACCCCGAAGTAATGAAAGAAATTCTAAATTCTAAGGATATAACAAAAGCAGGTTCGACCATTAGCCCAGAGGGGCTGACATTAATAAAAGTAATATACAATAACATAAATGGAGAGAAAGCACATGAAAACTTATTCAGCTAAACCTCTTGAAGTAGAAAGAAAATGGTATTTGCTTGACGCTGAAGGTCAAACATTAGGCAGACTTGCAGTATTAGCAGCAAATTTATTAAGAGGAAAGCACAAACCACAATATACTCCTAACGTAGATACAGGTGATTTTGTAATTATAATCAATGCTGAAAAAATAAGCGTTACGGGTAAAAAAGAGACAGGTAAAATTTATTATCACCATACTGGTTATCCAGGCGGTTTAAAATCAGCATCATTTAAAGAATTAATGGAAAAAGACCCGACAAAAGCTATAGAAAAAGCTGTAAAAGGTATGCTTCCTCATAATACTTTAGGTCAGGAACAGTTTAATAAATTAAAAGTATATGCAGGTTCTGAACATCCGCATGCAGCACAAAAACCTGTAGTATATAATGAAACGGAGGCTAAATAATGGCAGATAAAGAAATTATGGCAACAGGAAGAAGAAAAACAGCAATTGCCGTTGTTAAGCTTGTTAAAGGTAAAGGCAGAGTTTTTGTTAACGGTAAAACCTTTAAAGATTATTTTGGCAACCGTGCAGCATTGGAAATGATGATTTATAAACCATTAGCTTTAACAGATAATCAAGAAAAATATGATGTAAGAGTTAAAACTGTTGGCGGCGGTGTTAGTGCTCAAGCTGGAGCTATAAGACACGGTATTGCTAGAGCTTTATTAAAATCTAATGAAGATTATAAAGCTGTTTTAAAATCAGAAGGTTTATTAACACGTGACGCTCGTGTTAAAGAACGTAAAAAATACGGACGTAAGAGAGCAAGAAAAAGATTTCAATTCTCAAAACGTTAATATTTTCCTACTATATTCAAAAAGGACTCCCAAAATCGGGAGTCCTTTTTTATTATTTTTCATTTTTGTCATCGATTAAAGGTATAGTCCACATTATTCGAATTTTAGGTTTTTCTTCACTTGGAACTTCACGTGTTTTTACTTCATATTTTATATTCGGATTAAGATTGGAAAATTCCACTATTCCATTCTCACCATTTACAAAAGGGGTAACTTGTTCTCCAGTTTTTGTATTAAAAACAGCATATTCTCTTATTGGTAGAGTCCACATTATTGCAATAGTTTTTTTGTCATTACTTTGAATTGCTTTTTCGTTTAATAAATTATTGTTTTTCATAATAAACTTCCTTTCTTTTTTTGCATCAAAAACTTGGCGTCTTTTGGGCGTCGTAAGTTATTTAGGGTTAAAAAATCTTAATTTAACCGCAATTTTTAAGAACAAAGATATTTAACTGCCATTTTTATGCAGTTTCTTTAAATATTCTTAGTTTTTTATAAAATTTATAAATTATATTCGAAATTAATTTTAGGCACAAATCAACGTAATAATATAATGCCCGTTTTTTTGAAATTCTAAACATGTACAAAAATTAAATATCTTTATTTTAAACCAAAAAATAGCCAAGGCGGTGATTTTGAGTGTTTAGATTAAGCTTTAAAATAATTTATCTTAAAGGAGATAAATTATGGAAAAAAAGGAATTAAAAGGAACTAAAACTAGAGAAAACCTTATGAAAGCGTTTGCGGGCGAATCTATGGCTCGCAACAGATACTGTATATTTGCTTCTATGGCAGAAAAAGAGGGTTTAATTCAGATATCGGAAATATTTAAAAAAACCGCACTCAACGAAAAAGAACACGCTGAAATATATTACGAATTTTTAGACGGTGACGATGTTGAAATTACAAATATTTCATACCCCTCGTGCAACGGCACTACTTTAGAAAATTTACTGTGTTCCGCTAAGTACGAGGAGGAAGAACATACAACTATGTATCCCGAGTACGGCAAAATAGCACAGGATGAGGGATTTGATGAAATAGCAAAAGCATTTTTCAATATTGCAAACATAGAAAAACATCATAGTGAAAGGTATAAAACCTTGGCTCAACGCTTAAAAGACGAAACACTTTTTAAAAGAGAAGAAAAGGTTTTGTGGGTTTGTACTCATTGCGGGCATGTGGTTGAAGCAAAATCTGCGCCTGTAAAATGCCCTGTATGTGAGAAAAAACAAGGCTATTTTGAAATTTTATGCGACTGTTTATAATTTTACCGCCAGTGAAATATTTTTATTCCAAGGATATTAAGCATTATTCTTTTATTGTCAATTTGAAGTTTACCCAATAAAAACGGGTAAACTTTTGTATTTAAATCTTCTAATAAGTATGCATTTGTCTCTTTAATTTTAAGATTATATTTTTCAATATTGTATTTAAGCCAAACGTTAAAAAATCTCTCGGCAGCGAAGGCTTGGCTTCGAATTTCATTATAAGTTTTATACTTAGTTAAATCAGTAGTTTTTTCAATTTCGAAAAGAATATTAAAAATCCAATCACACCAGTTTATAAATAAATCTTTTCTCATAACAAAATTAAGTGCAAGATACATTTCATGCCCGTTTAAAAAATCATTCATACAATTATTGTATTCAGGGTAGTTTGTTTTAACAATTTCAATAAACTTATCAATAATTTCTTTTGGATGTTCTGAGATATATTGTTCATAAATTGTGAGTTTTAAATTAGAAATGTGCCTTGACAAAATTATGTCATTTCCGTCAATTGCTTTGGCAATGATTTCGGGAGTATTGTTTTTCAAAAAGTTTTTTGTAAAAAATTTATAATCTGTTAATTTAAAACTGTACGGTTCAACTTTTTTATTAATAAAATCGAAAAATCTTCTATAGTGGCAAAAACCAATATATTCTATATTCGGATTTTCTTTTAAATAGTTTTTCCAAACCCAATAAGTTGCTGTTAATTCACCATAATAAGGATTTTTTGAGGAAATATTATTACCTGTATTATCAGTTAAAATACCCCCCCCCGAGAGAATTTTATTTAATGCACAACCCGCTTGAATAGGTTTAAAAATTTCATTCTGAAAAATGGGGGCTTGTTTAAAATATATTGGAAATATTACAATTTTTTGATTATTATTCATTGTATATATTAATTGTGTATTTTTAACAGTTTAATTTTATCATAAATTTAAAATAATAAAAAATATAATTCTAATGGACTTTTTACAAATTACTATAAAAATTGTATAATAAAATAAAATAGAATAAGTAAGGTGAAATATGACAATAACTGCCGAAAAAGAGGGATTAATTACACAGGTTATAGGCCCTGTTATAGATGTAGAATTTGAGTCAGGGATATTGCCCGAAATAAATGACTCGATTGAGATAATAACAGATGACAATAATAAAATAATAGCTGAAGTTCAGCAGCATTTAGGCGAAAACAGAGTGCGCTCGGTTGCAATGTCATCGACAGACGGTATAAGACGCGGAATGAAGGTTATTAATACGGGTGAACCGATTAAAATTCCCGTAGGAAAAAATATATTAGGTAGAATATTAAATGTACTAGGTCAGCCAGTAGATAATGCAGGTTCAATTGAAACAGATACATACCTGCCGATACACAGAAGCTCGCCGACTTTAACCGACCAGAATACAGATATTGAAATATTAGAAACAGGTATTAAGGCAATAGATTTATTACAACCGTATCAAAAAGGTGGAAAAGTAGGTTTGTTTGGCGGTGCTGGTGTAGGAAAAACCGTACTTATTATGGAATTAATTCATAATATAGCATCAGAACACGCAGGTGTGTCTGTGTTTGGCGGAGTTGGAGAAAGAACCCGCGAGGGCAACGACCTTTGGAATGAAATGAAAGAGTCGGGCGTAATTGATAAAGTTGCACTGATATATGGGCAAATGAACGAGCCTCCTGGTGCAAGAATGAGAGTCGGTTTATCAGCCTTGACAGCGGCGGAATACTTTAGAGATTACTCAAAACAAGATGTATTACTGTTTATTGATAATATATTCAGATTTGTGCAGGCAGGTTCAGAGGTTTCGGCATTGCTTGGCAGAATGCCATCTGCAGTTGGTTATCAGCCGACACTGGCTAATGAAATGGGCGAATTGCAGGAAAGAATTACATCAACAAAAGACGGTTCAATAACCTCTGTACAGGCAATATACGTACCTGCAGACGATTTGACAGACCCTGCGCCTGCAACTACGTTCTCTCACTTGGATGCTTCAACCGTACTTTCAAGGCAGATAGCTTCGCTGGGTATTTATCCTGCTGTTGATCCTTTGGCTTCTAACAGTAAAGTTTTAGACCCGCTTATAATCGGCGAAGAACATTATAATACAGCAAGAAAAGTGCTTGAAATATTGCAGAAATATCAAGAACTTCAGGATATCATAGCTATTTTAGGTATGGATGAATTAAGCGAAGAAGATAAAGAAACTGTAAATAGGGCGCGTAAAATACAAAAATTCCTATCTCAACCGTTCTTTGTAGCTGAACAGTTCTCAGGTATTGAGGGCAGATATGTAAAATTAGAAGATACAATCGCAGGATTTAAGGGAATTATTGAGGGAAAATATGATAATATTCCTGAACAGGCATTTTATATGGCAGGAACTATAGATGATGTGTTGAAAAATGCTGAGAAAGTAAAATAGGCACTATAGATGAGCGAAGAAAAAATACATATTAAAATAATAACTCCCGAAAAAATTGTATATGAAGATGATGTTGAGTCAATCAGTGCTCAGGGTGTAAAAGGCAGTTTTGGTATACTGCCAAATCATATACCGTTTATGTCTGCTTTGGATATTGATACGGCAAAAGTAATAAAAGACGGCAAAGAAATAACTTTTTCAATAATGGGCGGGGCTTTCCAGTTTAAGGAAAATGACGCAATAATACTAACTGAAGCGGCAGAATGCGGAAGTGATATTGATACTGCTCGAGCAAAACTTGCTAAAGAACGTGCACAAGCACAGCTTAGCAGTGCTAAAACTCAGCGGGATATAAAAATAGCAAATGCTGCTATAGCAAGAGCTATGGCTCGTTTAAAGGCTGCTTCAAAGAATTAATTACAAATTAATTACTTTTAATATCTCATGCAAGTCAGCTTTTGTTTTCTTAACTTCTGCATTAGAGTATTTAATTGCGCTGTCAGGATCTTTTAAACCGTTGCCTGTTAATATGCAGACAGAAGTTGAATTTTCTTTAATAAGTCCTGTTTTATGAGCTTTAATAAGTCCTGCAACAGAAGCTGCACTGCCAGGTTCAGCTAAAATACCCTCTGTGGAAGCCATAAGTTTGTATGCTTCAATAATTTCATCATCTGTTACGCAGTCTATTGTTCCATTAGATAAATCTCTTGCCCGCTCTGCTTGTTTCCAGCTTGCAGGGTTGCCAATTCTGATTGCAGTAGCAATAGTTTCAGGATGAAGTATGCGCTCGCCTCTAACAATAGCTGCAGCTCCTTGTGCTTCATATCCCATCATTTTTGGCAGATGAGAGGATTTTTTAAGTGCATAAAATTCTTCATAACCTTTAAAATATGCAGTTATATTACCTGCATTTCCAACGGGGATAAAATGATAATCAGGTGCATCGCCTAATGCTTCAATAATTTCAAAAGCACCTGTTTTTTGTCCCTCTATTCTGTATGGATTTACAGAGTTAACAAGGGTAATAGGAGAGTTTTTTGAAATTTCAATTACCATTTCAAGTGCTTCATCAAAATTGCCTTGAATAGCAATAATTTCAGCTCCATACATCATAGCTTGAGAAAGTTTTCCAAGCGCAATGTATCCGTCTGGGATTAAAACAAAAACTCTAACCCCTGCTTTAGCACCGTATGCAGCAGCAGCTGCACTTGTATTTCCAGTGGAAGCACAAATAATAGCTTTAGCCCCGTCTTCAACAGCTTTTGTAACAGCCATTGTCATTCCGCGGTCTTTAAAACTGCCTGTAGGATTTGCCCCCTCATATTTTAAATATACATTTCCTTTTATACCTATTTTTTTTGCCAGATTATCAGCTTTTATTAAGGGGGTATTACCCTCATTTAAAGTAATAACTGGTGTTTTGTCTGTTACTGGAAGATACTGTCTGTATTTATTTATTAAACCCTGATAGTGATTTTTCTCCATAAAGCCTCCTAATTCATAACTCTTAAAAGATTGTTTATATTTTTAATACGAGGAGATTTAAGTAATTCTTTTAAGGCATTCTGTACATCTGCTTCCTTTGCTGTTTCAGTGATGACAACAATTTCAGCTGTGTTATCCAAATTAATTCCCTTTTGCATTATTGTTGAAATATTTATATTATTTTGTCCAAATACTGTACCTATCATACCTATTGCCCCAGGATTATTGCTTGCTGTCACTGAAATGTAATAATCATTATAGGTATCGCCTATATTAATTTGTTCTGCAGTTTCACTATGGTGACAGATTGCTTGTGGAAGCGGGGAATTAGAAACATTAAGCTCTGAAGCTAAAACAAGTAAGTCGCCAACAACACTGCTTGCAGTAGGTTTAGCACCCGCACCTGCCCCTGTAAGTACTAAATCGCCAACAGGATTTCCAGTAAGCATAATTGAATTAGTTGCATTCTTTACTTTTGCAAGTAAATGTTTTTTGGAAACAAGCATAGGGTGGACTCTTACATCAATTTTATCGTTATCCAGCACTTGTCCCATTGCAATTAATTTAATTCTGTAGCCTAATTCTCTTGCTGATTTTATATCTTGAGAGGTTATTTTAGTAATTCCCTCACGGTAAATTTTATTTATATCAATTTTTTTATTAAAAGAAATGGTGGATAAGATTGCGATTTTATAAGCAGTATCAAATCCCTCAACATCACCTGTTGGATTTGTTTCTGCATATCCCAGCTCCTGCGCTTGTTTTAGTGCAGTTTCATAGGAAAGCTCTTTTTCATCCATTTTTGTCAAAATATAATTGGTTGTTCCATTTAGAATAGCTGCAATTTTAGTAATTTTATTAGCGCATAGTATTGTTTTTATTGGCATAATAATAGGAATACCGCCTGCAACAGCTGCTTCATAAAGTATAATTACATTTTTTTCTTTAGCTAACGAAAATAACTCGCTTCCATTTTTTGCCAATAATTCTTTATTTGCCGTAATTATATGTTTACCGTGATTTATGGCAGATTTTAATATGTCAAAAGCAGGCTGTGTACCTCCTGCCACCTCTATTACCACATCAATTTCAGGATTTTCACTGATTTCAAATGGATTATCAGTTAATAAAGATGTATCAAAATTTTCAATTTCTCTTTTCTTATTTAAATTTTTTACTGCAATTTTTTTAACGTGAATATTGTCAAAGTTTTTAAGAACTTCCCAAACTCCAGTTCCTACAGTACCAAAACCGATTATTCCTACATTAAGTGATTTCATAATTACTCCATAATTTTATAGAATAATTAAACCACAATTAGGCTTAAAATACACCTGAAACTTAAATTTTATTTTAATGTTAACAAATGTAACAAAAAATAGAAGTTGCGATTTTGCCCCTAAAAAAATGTTTTTATATAAGTGAGGATGAAATAAACATAAGGAGGATTTAAAAATGGGGAATTACATGTTTTTTTCAATGACAAATTCAGCAGCTGCAAGTTATGTAATGTTTTCTTTAAATTCTTCGCATTCAGAAAGTGCAGGTACTGTAGCTGACGGAGGTTACGGCAGTGCATTCTCAAGTTTTGGATTGGGTGCTGAAACAGCAGGTTCTGTAGCTTGCTTGGGCACATCAAGCTCGGGCGGCGGATATGCTTGTTCGGGTGGTTCTTATTCTGCTGTTGCATAAACAAAAAACAGGATGATTTTTGTCATCCTGTTTTTTGTTTCTTAATTTATATTTTAAACGGATTCTTGATTTTGTTGTTCCGCTTCTTTTATGGCTGCATAACAGTCTTTGCAGTATACCTCTTTACCTTCAATAGGTTTAAACGGAACTTTTGTTTGACATCCGCATTTTGAGCAGGTTACTTCATAAAGTTTTCTTCTGTTTTTTTGTCTTCTGTTTTTTCTGCATTCTGGGCAGCGTTTTGGCTTATTAACGAGACCTCTTTGAGCATAAAATTCCTGTTCACCTGCGGTAAATACAAATTCACTTCCGCAGTCTTCGCAAATAAGCTTTTCGTCTTCGTACATTTTGAGTTTCTCCTTAGCTTGGGTTTAATTAAAAAATTGTTACATAAACATTGTATAATTTTACTCCATTTTTAGCAAGGATAAAGATAAAAAAAATAAATATTAAGAAACGTAAATTTTTTTAAAAAAAGCTCTAACATGAGGCAATAATATTGTTTTAGGATGTTTAAAACAACAGGAATTTATCTGTGAGGTACGATGGTCGACAAAATAGGGGTACAAAATTACAATAATTCGCAACATTTATCTGCATTGACTTTTGGGAATAAGGATGCAGATAAAAGAAGTAAATGCGAAAATCATGACAGATTAATGGCTGAAGATATTAAGAAACACCCGATTTCAACTCGTTTAAAAATACAATCAGATAAATTAACTAAAGCATTTACAAAATACCCCGTAAAAGGCTTTAAAGGTAGTAAGAATGCTAATTTTTATGAGTTTCTTACTATGGGAACAGTACCTTATTTAACAGGCAGTGCAATGCTGATAGCTGTTTTTAACGGCGCAAGAGCTTTTATTTCTGATGAAGCAAAAAAACAAGCAGCTGCAAAACTTGGTAATAAAATGGGATTAGGCGTTTTATTTTATGGAATTGCCAAAGTATTATCTAAAAAATTAATCGAACTCCCTGTAAAATGGAAACACGGCATTGACGTTAATTTGCCTTATATAAAGAAAATTGATGAACTTCCAGAAGAAGATAATACAAATAATCTTGTAAGCTATGAATACCATAAAGCTTATGAGAGCGTTGATTTCCCTCGTTGGGATTTATTCTATAATAATAAATTTTATGGAGATGAAAGAAACTCTTATTTCAGCAAAATTGCAAATAAAATGAATATAAATGACGGTGATTTAGAGCATGCCGACCAAAAAGTAAAACCTAAAATAAAAGAAAAAGTAATACAAACTAAAGTATTTTCAACATTAATTTCCTATCTGTGGGCGGCTGTAGGAGTCGGCATTGCCATGCAAAAACCTTGGGAGAAATTATCACTTCATCCTAAAGAAATTATTAATAAATTTATACAAAGCTGTAAAGAATTTGTTAACAATTCAAATCCTGCGGCTAAAATAGCTGGTAGAGTTCTGCTCGGAGCCGCAATTGGCATGACTTTATTAGGCAATTTTAAAACTCTTTTTGACTTTAATAAAGATAAGGGGTCAAAAACTCATGCAGCTTCATCACTTATTGATGAAAGTAAAGAAAAGGTAGTATGTTAGGATGTCAAACTTATTAAATTCAATACTGACAAATAATTCAACTGATAATAAACATAATTCTTATGTTTATAAACATACTTTTACCTTTGATTCTGAAGGCAGAGTAAAACCAAAAGAGGATAAAGCAAAATTACTTCCGTCAAGAATATTCGGCTCCCCTGTTGAATATGCAAAAGATTTAAAAAAAGATGTAGTAAATATTGGGCGTGCAATGAAAGGGCAGGCAAATGACCATGAACTTGGCAGAATAAATGATGTTGCAATGAAATTAGGTTCATTTGCTTTAGCTTGTTATTTATTTGTTAAAAATCCATTAAAATTAAATAAAACAATGGAATTTGTCGGACTGGGAACGTTCTTCACTTCAATGGCTTTATGGCCTAAATTAGCTATACAAGCTCCAATTAAGGCAAGAACGGGCGTTGATATTCATCAAAAATATATTGACTCTCAGGGACGTAAGAAAATGATGTTCCAAGATCCTCAATATGATTTAACCGATTTATATTCAAGGGAAGATTTAGACAGAATAGGTAAAAAACTTAAGGTTTCGGAAAATCTTCCAGATCGTGACAGATTTATTAAACAAAGAGCTAAAAAACTTGCAACTCAAGGTAATACTTTATGGATGATGAGTGCTGGATTATCTGCACCAATAATGAGTGCATTAACATGTAATGTACTTGAAAAACCTATAACAAACTTATTAGAAAAGCACGCATTAAATTCAACAAAGAAAGCAATGGAAGCATTAAATACCAATGCTGCAGGAAAAGAAGTTTGGGAAGCTGTTCAAAAATTCGTTTCGGAAAACGGTCAAACTGTTTTAGATGATGCATCATTACAAGAATTGATGAAAAAATTGCCAAATGTTAATTCATCTAATTTTAATAACAGTATAAGACAATATATTCAAACGCTGGCAGGTAATATTAGAAATACTTTAGATAAGAACATTGTAGAACAAGCTGTAAGCGGAAAATTAGATAAATCAGTAATTGAACAAGTATTAGGCGATATGTCTGATGATTTGTTAAAACAAACTTCTGTTGAAGATATAGCACGCAAACTTGCTAATGCAAGCGGTCTTTCACACGGTAAGAAAAATAAATTAATTGGTGAATTAACAAAATTAATTAAAGAAACACAATCAAAACAACCTGTAACTATAGGTCAAATTGGTGAGCAAATTCAAAAATTAGGTAATTCGTTAGTTAATTTCTCATCGGGTAAAAATGTAATAGAAAAATTCATTCACGCAAGAGTTGGTGAAGAATCAGGAACTTATATAGCAAACCAATGGGGCAGAGTTACAAAATCCTTATTCAAATCGCTTCATTTAAAAGACAGCGAATTAAAAGCACTGCAAAATGGCGGTAATTATGAAATTATTACAAAGAAAATAGCCGAATTACCTGCTGAACAGTATGAAAAATTAATGAGCAAACTGTTAAAATTAATTGAAGAATATGAAACAAAGACTGGTGCTGATGAAATGATGAATGCTGTAAGTTCAAAAGCAAAAGAAGTATGCGGTGCAGCGGGAAAAACATTAACGGAAAACGGGTTTGATGATTTAGCAAGAAGAGTTACAGCAGATGTAAAAGCGGGAACTATAGAAAATGAGATAAATCAAAGAGCTAAGAATGGAATATCAGGTGCTAAATCCTCATTCTATAGATTAATACAGTGGATTGATTTATTAAAGAAAGAGCAATCAGGCGATTTAACTAATCAAGTTAAAGAGGCTCTTAAATTAGCAGGTAAAGATTCAAGTGATGATGCAGTAAAAGCAATGATTGAAAAATGTAAAAGCGTATTATTAGGAGCAACTCCTTCTGATTATGCTGAAAAACTAAAATCTGCAAACTTTAGATTAGATAATGATGAGTATAAAATAATAACAGATATATTATTTAAAAACGGCGAAAAAGAAGCAACAAGCGGTTTAGCTGCTTATAAAAAAGAAATAATGGATAAACTTATTAACTGGAAAAATGATATAACTCCTGATTTATCACGTGCAATATCAGAAAATAGCAGTGTTGCATCAAACGCTACTGAAAGAAGCGCATTATCAGGTAAACCTATAACAGACTGGATAAAAGAATCAGCTAAAGATTTATATACATCAAGAAAATGGTTAAAAATCTTTGGCGGTGCAATGATAGCAATAACGGTAATAACTTTAACAGTTGGATTAATTTTAGGTCGTAAAAGCAAGATAGAAAAGCAAGTAGAGGCGGAAAGTAAGGCAAATGGCTAGTTATTTAGATTTATATTTGAATAAAATTTCTCAAACAGCACAGCAGCAAATGCCTCCTATGCCTACTGCAGTATTGGCTGCTAAAGTTGAACCTGCTGTTATTCAGCCTTTAGGCACAAATGTTCTTGAAAAGTATTTGCAAAATCAAGGAAATTCAGCTGTTCTTTGTGTTACTCCAGTTAATGCAAATTCTGCAAATGGAGAATACAAAAATAATTTAAGAAGTAAATTTAAAAATAATGAAGCGGTTATAATGGGTGTAATCATTAGAAGCATGGGTGCTCAAAACCGCAGTGGCAATCAGCTTTTAAGAGACGGTGATATAAAAGGTACCTTTAATAATGCTGTCAACAGGCTGGATGAATTAAAGAAATTAGGAATAAATACTTTACATGTACTTCCTGTTAATCCTCCTGGAAAACAAAATGCAATGGGAACGGCAGGTTCATTATATTCCCCTGCTGACTTTTTAAAAATTGATCCTGCTTTAGATGATCCTAATGATCCAAAAACTGTAAAAGAAGAATTTAAAAACTTTATAAATGAATGTCATAAACGTGGTATAAGTGTAATGCTTGATTTACCAAGCTGTGCTTCTTATGATTTATTTAAAGAAAGACCTGAATTAATGGCGTTTGAAAAAGACGGAACGCCGAAGACTCCAGGAGGCTGGAATGATATTAGAATGTTCTCGCCTTGGAAAGATGAATCAAAACGTGAATTAAATCCTGAATTATTACAAATGCACAAAGACTTTGTTGATATGTGTATAGATTTAGGTATTGACGGTATAAGAAGCGATGTTGCAAGAACAAAACCGACTGAGTTTTGGGATATCTTAATTAATTATTCTAGGTCAAAAGATCCTGAATTTGCTTGGCTTGCAGAAAGCTATACTTATGAGGATGCTTCACCTCAATTAAATATGGATTATGACCGACCAGAAGATTCTTTAAGAGCAGGTTTTGACAGTTATTACGGTCAATATCATATATTCCATGAATGGACAAAGGCTCAAGATTTATATGATTATGTTGAAGAAAATATTAATATGTCGCAAGATTTGGATAAAGGAAAATCATTAATTGGTTCATTTGGTACTCATGATGATATTTCAATAATGAACCACGGCGGTGTTATTTATACTAACTTAGTATCAGGTTTACAGGCAACATTACCAATGTTAAACCCTTATTACTTTGACGGTTATCAAACAGGTGATGATTATATTTATGATTTTGAAGGTACAACAGATGAACAAACAGATACAGACTCTAATGAATGTACCGTTCATAGAGGCAGACCTGATATATTTAACTTCTCCAGACCATTAATAGGTAAATATCCTGAATGTGGTGATTTTATGCAAAATACCCTTTCTGTAAGAAATAATGAAAAATACCATGATATTTTAACTAAAGGTTCATTTATTCCTTTAAAAGTTAATAAAAATGACCACGACCAGATAATTACATTTGTAAGACATTTAAATGGAAAAACTTTACTTGTTGTTGCAAATAGAGATGTAAACGCAAGACAGGCTGGGGTTATTGATATTCCAGATTTAAAATCTAATCAAAAATTAACAAATTTATTCAAATCCTATGGAGATAACAGTGAATTTCAAGTTTCAGACGGTAAATTAACTGCTGATTTAGGCCCTGGCAGAATTCACCTCTTTGAAATAGATACTCCAAATATTGAAAAATCAGGGTTAAAAGTATTTAAACAAAATGTCTAACGGTGATAAATATGCGTATAAATTCAATTAACAGTGTAAATAGAATAAAATTTGCTTCTAATCCATCTGAGAATAAAAGTTCCAAGCAGCAAAATTTATCCTCGGATGAACTGCTTATTAAAAAAACAAAGAAAACAGCAAGGCTGTGTTTATTAATTGTAACAGGTTTGGCTGTATTATATTTTGCATTTATACGTAACCATAAGATAAATAAAAAAATATCATTTGATAAAATTATGAACAAAAAAGCTCAAGCAGCCAAACCATTTGTTGAAAACGTTGAAAACTTATGTTTTAACTAAATTAACTCCTGAGCTTGTGCCAAGTCTTATTGCGCCTGCTTCTATAAGTTGTAATGCCTGTTCTCTTGTTTTAATTCCGCCTGATGCTTTTATTTTTACATTTGTATTTTTTAAGATGTCATTCATTAATTTCACATCTTCAATTTTTGCGCCTAGTCCATTTTTAACAAATCCCGTCGAGGTCTTGGCAAAGTCTGCACCTGATTTTAATATAATTTCACACGCTTTTTTAATTTCATCTGTTGTGAGTAAATCTGTTTCAATTATTACTTTTAAAGGAATTTCACCGCAAGAATGTTTTACAGTTTTAATATCTTCTAAAGTGTATTCATAATCTTTATCTTTTAATGATTGAACATTAATAACCATATCAATCTCATCAGCCCCAAATTTAATAGCTTTTTCGGCTTCAAATGCTTTTACTTCGCTTAAACAAGCGCCCAAAGGAAATCCTACTACTGAAACCACTTTAACCGAGCTGTTTTTTAATTGTTCTTTCACTAATTTCACATTTGAGCTGTTAACACAGACTCCTAAAAAGTTGTACTGTTTAGCCTCATCACATAATTTAATGAGGTCTTGTTTTGTTGCATCCTGCTTTAACAGAGTATGTTCTATGTATTTGTTTAATTCCATATTTACCTTATACTTTCAAGAATTTGGCTTGTTTTAAATCTTTTGGGCGAATAGTATTCAATATAATCTTTTAAAAGATTAATGCAAATAGTGCATATTTTTTCAGTTACGACATTATCGTATTGGGTTTGAGTTGTAAAATCTGCTTTGGAAATAGTATTAAGAAATTCTACAATTTTAAACGGGATTTTAATTTTTTTATGTATGTCATAAGCGCAATGAGCGCATAAAATTCCGCCATGTTCTATTGAAAAGTACAATTCTTCTTCATTTTTAACGGAGTTATTACATCTTACACAGGATAAAAGCTGAATAGCATAACCTGTAATATCCATAATTTTAAGCTGAAATTTTAGCACGCACAGCATAATTTGTTCTTTTGTCGATGCATTTGAAATTGTTTCAAGAAAAGTATAAAACAGGTTAAAAATTTCTTCACTGTTAGGGTCATTTTCAATACCGAAGTTAGAAACGATTTCAGAACAATACATTGAATAAAAAAGTTTATTCATATCGCAGCGGAGTTTATAGAAAGTATTTAAGGCTTCAGCCTGACATATAGTATCAAGATTATTGCCTTTATTAAGCATAAGTTTATTAGCAACTAATAAGTCCATTCTTCCGCCCAGTTTGCTTGTTGTTTTTTTTATTCCTTTAGCAACTGCACGGATAATGCCTTTTTCCTTTGAATACATAACCATAATTTTATCAGCTTCGCTGATATTGTATGATTTAAGATTAATAACGTTTGTTGTAAATTGTTCTTTCATTAAAATTCCGTCTTGCTTCCAGAGTATACGCCTCTAATGTAGTGCATAAGTTCATTAGGGTTATCCGAATTTTCAAGTGCTGTTTCTTTTGAAATAATACCTTTTTTAAACAAATCATATAAAGACATATTAAAGGTAATCATATCATCATAAGAACCTTTTTGAACGAGTTTATAAATTTCCTCAAGCTCGTCTTTAATAATAAAATCTTTGATTGTAGGAGTAGAAACAAGCAGTTCAACTGCGGGCATTCTTCCTGTTCCGTCGGATTTGGGCAGGAGTTTTTGCGATATAGAGCCTCTAAATACTTCTGAAAATTGTTTTCTTACTGCTTCACGCTGTTCTGGGCGATAAAAACTTAAAATACGGTTAATTGTTTGAATTGCATTATATGTATGCAGAGTTGCAAAAACAAGATGCCCTGTTTCTGCAGCGTGAAGTGCGCTTTGAACCGTATCCATATCTCTTATTTCACCAATTAAGATAACATCAGGGTCTTGACGGAGTGCGAATTTAAGTCCGTCAAGATAATTTGCTGTATCAAGTCCGATTTGTCTTTGGGTGAATATGGAATTTTTACTTTTATAAACGTATTCAATCGGATCTTCTATTGTAACTATATGTTTTTTTTGATGAATATTTATGTTTTCAATAATAGAAGCAATTGTTGTGGATTTTCCAGAGCCTGCAACACCTGTTACAAGTACAATTCCATTATCAAATTGAGAAAATTGTTCAAGTGTATGAGGAAGATGCAAATCATCAAAAGTTGGAATTTCATAAGGTACAAGTCTTATAGTCATAGAGTGATACCCAAAAGACATTGCTATATTAACTCTAAACCTGCTAACACCATCAATTTCATAAGGAAAATCAGTATCATAAGAATTAAAAATTTTATCACGCATTGAAACGGGAGCCATTGTATCAATAGCTTCAATCATATTATCTTCCGTTACTGGTGCAAGTTTAGATTTTATAATCTTTCCGTTAATTCTAAAAGCAGGTACTTCCCCTACTATAAAGTGCAAATCGGAGGCTTTAAGCTCAGCTGCCTTTTGAAGTAAAGAATTTATTGTATATTCGCTCATTTTAAATATTCCCCAAATTATATTAATAGTATATAACTTTTTTTAAAGGAAACAAATAAATTTACATTAGAAATTTTAATCTATGTAAAGTTTTTGACTATTACGTGTATTTGTTGTGTAATAAAAAATGTCTAGGCATGGGTATTACCAAAATTGTATATAAAAGAACTGGAAGTCGACAATTTTAAATCATTTGCAAATGATATGACAATCCCGTTTTTAAAAGGATTTACGACAATCGCAGGTCCGAACGGTTCGGGGAAAAGTAATATCATAGACTCTATTTTATTTGCACTCGGGTTTGCGAGTGCAAGAAATCTGCGTATGGAGCAGGTTTCTGAGTTTATATCAACGCATACCAAAAAAAATGAAGCGTTTGTTAAAGTGATATTTGCTCCTGAAAACAATGAAGAAGAACAAATAAGCGTTGCAAGGCGGTTAAAAAAGTCATCACAAGGCTATATTAGTACTTATTATTTGAATGATAAAGCTTCAACTCTTACTGATATACATTCAAAGCTTGAAAAATACAGAATTACTCCGAATAGTTACAATGTAATGATGCAAAATGACGTTATGAGCATTACAAATTGCTCGCCAAAAGACAGGCGCGGGATTATTGATGAAATAGCAGGAGTTGCAGATTTTAATAGAAGAATTGAAAAGGCGCAGGATGAACTTTTAACTGTTGAAAAACGTGTTGATGATGCTAATTTAATTCTGACTCAAATAGATGAAACTATTACAAGACTTGCAGATGAGAAAGAAACTGCTTTAAAATATCAAAAATTAAAAACCGAAAAAGTTCAGCTGGAAAGTCAAATAACAAGCGTAAAATATTTTGATTTTAAACGAAATTTAGAGCTTGCTCATCAAAATATTTTAGACTCTAACAAAAAGAAAAAAGAAGAAGAAGAAAATTTAAGAAAACTTGAGGAGTCTTTAATTGAGATAAAAAAACGTCATAGCGAGATATCAGAACTTGTAAAAAATAACGGCGAAGCTGAACAAATAGAAACTAAAAAGCAGTTAGAGGAGTTAAAAGGTCAGATATCACGTAAAGAAATGGCGATAAGCTCTGTTGAAAAGACTATACATGATAATTTAAAGACAATAGAAAACTCTAAAAACGGCATTGAGAATAATAAAGAAAAAATTGAAAAAATCAATTTAAAAATAGAAGAAAAAAAAGCTGAAATTAAAGCAATTGAAGAAAATATAAAAGTGCAGGAAGCAGAGCTTCAAAAAATACTTGAAGAAGTTTCAGGATTAAATAAAAATGCGGATAAACAGCTTGAAGAAAGAAACAATCTAAAAAAAGAACTTGAAAAATTAAAAGAAGAAGAATGGAATACACGAAATGAAAGCCTGCCTTTAGAAACAGAGCTTGCAGGGTATAAAAAAGATATAGAAAATGCCAAAAAATCGCTGGCAGAATTAACGGCATTTAAAACAAATTACAAGGATAATAAGGATAAACTTGCGCTTCAAGTTGAAGAATTGACCAAAGAAATGGAAGCTTGCAAAATAGCGCAGGAAAATGTCGTATACAATTTAGATAAAAATAAAAATGAGTTATCTGATTTAATGCACGATGTGCAAATGGCGCAAAGGAAATTAATAACACTTGAAGCTCAAAAAACTGCTAATGAGGAAGTAACGCTTGGCAGAGGCATAGATAGTATAATAAAAGCTAAGATAAAAGGAGTACATGCTCCGTTATTGCAATTAGGCAGTGTGGATAAAGAACATTCAACAGCTCTGGAAGTAGCAATGGGCGCAAGAATGAAGAATATTGTTGTTGATGATGAAGAAACAGCAAGACATTGTATAGATTATTTAAAATCATCAAGAGCAGGCACAGCTACATTTTTGCCGTTAAATAGAATGAAAAAAGCGCCTAACAGTTTAAAAATGCCTAAGGAAAAAGGAGTTGTCGATTACGCTATAAATCTTGTGGATTTTGATGATAAATATTTAGATGCGTTTTATTATGCACTCGGCGAAACTTTGATTGTGGAAGATTACGACAGTGCAAAAAGATTAATTGGAAAGTACCGCTTAGTAACTTTAGACGGAAGTTTATTTGAAAAATCTGGTGCTATAACAGGCGGTGATAGGCAATCAAGCGGATTAAAATTCAGCCAAAATCAAGATGAGGAACTTGATAAGTATAAAGAACGCTTTGCACAATTGCAAAAGCAATATTCTGCGCTTGAAAAAACAAGGGAAGAACTTGAAGCACAGCGCGAAAAAATAAGAGCTAATTACTCAAACACAATGACAGCTTTAAACAGCGCTAAAATAGAGCTGAATAATCTTAACAATAACTCGCAAAATAATGAGCAAAAAATAGAAGAATATAATAAAACTATTAAAGACAACGAGCCTAAAGTTCAAAATATTGAGAAAAAACTTGAAAAATATGAAGAAAAGCTTGTTGCGTTAAATGAAAAAATGGTAATTCTTCAAGATAAAATTGCAGAAATTGAAAGCAAAATGTCAGAGGGCGAACTTAAAAAACTCAAAGAAATGACTTCTGCTATCGAAAATCAAATAAAAGAGTATCAAAATAAAATATTAAGGTTTAATAATGAAATCAATGAAATGAAAAGAGATATTGATTTTAATGAACTATTTATTAAAACAAAAGAAGAACAAATCCAAAAACTCTTAAAAGATAATGAAACTGCGCAGGCGGATAAAATAAAATTCTCTGATGAAATAAAGGAAATAGAAGTAAAAGCTCAGGTGCTTGAAGAAAAGATAAAGTCGCTTGGAGAAAAGCTTTTAGAACTGCAAAAACAGCGTGATTTAATTCAAGAGGAGCTTTTAAATGCAGAAACTCAAAAGAATAAAATAAATAATGAGATAGAAAAATTAAATGAACAAGTAGAGGCATTTAAAGCAAGAAGACGTGAACTTGAACCTCAATTAGAAGAAATAATAAATGAATTAAAGGCAAATGATATAAATATAAATACCTTGACTCCTACTGAAATATCGACAGAGGAAATAACAGGTAAAATCCAGCGTTTGCAAAAGCGTATGGAGGAAATGGAACCTGTAAATATGCTTGCAATACAAGCGTATGATGAAGTAAAAGCTAAGCAGGAGGAGAAAAAAGAGCAGATTGCAACATTAACTAATGAGCGAAAAGAAATACTGGCTAAAATGACAGGTTATGAACAGGTAAAAAAAGAAACGTTTTTAAAAACATTTAATAACATAAATGATAATTTTAAAGAAATATTTGCCAGATTATCTGAAGGCGAGGGAATGCTTGTATTAGAAAATCCTGAAAACCCGTTTGAAGGCGGTTTAACTATAGAAGCTCAACACAGAGATAAGAAAAAACAAAAACTTGGGGCAATGTCAGGCGGTGAAAAATCTTTAACAGCACTAGCTTTGGTATTTGCTATTCAAAAATATATGCCTGCACCTTTTTATGCGCTGGATGAGGTTGATGCAAGCCTTGATGAAATCAATGTAAACAGAGTTGCAGATATGATACAAGAGCAAGCAAAAAATACGCAATTTATAGTAGTTAGTCACAAGAAATCTATGGTAGAATCAGCTAATAGGACAATAGGTGTAACTCAAAAAGAACATGGAAAAACCCATGTAACAGGCGTTAAGTTTAGGGAATAAAATTAAATGTTAAATCCAAAGGATACAAATAATTTTTATATAGAAAGTTCAACCGAATCATATAAAAAAGATTTGGGCTTTGACGCTGAAGCAATAATTGAAAGTCCTCAAGAGGAAACAGACGGTATAGAAATTCTTGTGCAAATGGCTAAGCAGGGCAAAATTGATCCTTGGAATATTGATATAGCTGATATTGCAAATAAATATATGCTCCATTTAGCGCAAACAAAATCAAATAATTTAAGGACAAGTTCAAGAGCATTATTTTTCCTTGCTGTATTATTAAAATTAAAATCTAATGTACTTGTAGGGCTCGACCCTATGGAGTTTGAAGCTACTTCAAATAATAATGATTTTCTTGATGATGAAATGCCGCCAGAAGAGGATATGTATCAGGATTATCCTAATAATGTAATTCCTTTAAACGAAATCATACAGCGCAGAACCAGTATAAAACTTAATAGAAACAGAATAGTAACCTTAAAAGATTTAATCCGTCAGTTAGAGTTTTATGAAGAACTTGATAAAAAACAGGCATTAAAAAACTCTTTAGAACGAGCAAAAAGACGTGTTCACAGTTATAAAAATATGTCCTCTGACGACATTATAAATCTTGCTCAAGAAGAATACATTGAAAGCGGAGTAAAAATTCTGCATGAAAATCTTATAAAAATATTTGAAAAAGAAGACAAGGTGGAATTAAATACTCTGACTCTTTTAGGACTTGATAAGATAACAGCTTATATTTCGTTATTATTTTTAACTGCGGAAAGTGATTTTGATTTAGAGCAGAAAGAATTTTATTCGGACTTATATGTCATTAAAAAAGAACCTGTTATGGAACAAAAAGAGGCGTAATCAAGATGAGTTTAAAATCAAGAATTGAAGCTGTATTATTTGTAACAGGTAAAGCTGTTGATTTAAAAGAAATAGCAAAAATCCTTGAAGCTGATGAGCAGGAAGTAGAAGATGCAATGCTTGAACTTATAATGGATTATTCTTCACGCGACGGGGCTCTTGAAATAGATGACGAAAATGGTTATATACTTCAAGTAAAAGATGATTATATGGATATAGTAGAAAAACTATGTCCTGTAGATATATCAAATGCAGTATTAAAAACTCTGACAGTTATAGCACTAAAAGAACCCATAAGACAATCTTTATTAAAAGATTTACGTGGTGCTTCTGCTTATGAACATGTGCAAGAGCTTATTGATAAAGGTTTAATAAGTAAAAAGAAAGATAAAAATGGACGTTCATATAACTTAAAAACAACGCCAAAATTTGCAGAATATTTTAAAATAAAAAGTAACTCAGAAATATTATCAAAACTGGAGCCTGAAAAACTATCGGAAATATTAGAGTTAAATAAATAAAAGGAGATATAAATGGAAGACCAAAATAATTCTCAAGAATTAGAAGAACAAGGGCAAAAAGAAAAAACTGAAGCTCAAAAAAAAGCTAAAGACCCAGAAAAAGATAAAAGAAGTTTGTTTATGACTATCCTTGTATTTGGGATATTGTTGTTTATAATAATCGGTTTTAGAGCTTATTTATCAAATTTATATCCTGAACAACAAATGGCAAAAGCTAAGAAATATTATAATGATGGTCAATACGAAAAAGCAGTAAAATTATTTGATTCTGCAGCAAATGCACTTCCGCATGATTATGAGCCAATATATTATAAAGCGCTGGCACTATCTAAAATGCCTGCTAACGCAGAAAATCAAAAAGAATTATATGAGATAGCCTGGATGGATGATTGTGATAAAGCTAATGAAGTTGCAGAAAAAGCGTTAGGGCAAATCAGATGGAAATTAAATAAAGAAATAGGTTCAAATTATACAGATAATGTTTTATATGAAGATAAGCTGATAAGGTGGAATAAGTCAGAGCCCATAACATATTCAATTAAATCTAAAGGACAAATTCCAAACAATTATTATAATGATGTAAAATCAGCCTTTGATGAATGGCAGAAAAGATTAAATAATGAAATAGTTTTTAAAGAAATAAATAACAATAATGCCAAAATAAATGTTGTGTTTACCGATGAAATTAGCGGTGAAAATATTAATCAAACCTCAGGAAATACAAAACCTGTTATTAATAATTCTAAATTAGAAAAAATGAATGTAAAATTAAAAAAACATGATACCGCAGGAAACAATTTTAAAGATGAACAATTAACAAGTTTAGCACAGCATGAAATCGGGCATGCTTTAGGGTTATTCGGTCATAGCGCAAATCAATATGACATAATGTATTTAGATAGAGATACAGTAACACCCCAAACACAATACCAAGGTATATCAGACCGTGATATAAATACTGTTAAAGCCGTTTATAATATGATACCTGATGTAATAGATACTCCTCTATCTCCTGCAGAGATGAAAAATATGTATTTCCATAATGTTTTAACTTATTATCCTGGAGAAAATTATGAGTTAGACGTTCAAAGAACTTTATCTCAAATAAAAGAAAGCCAGCAAAGCATAGTATTATGGGTTAATTTAGCTATAGACTATGGTTACAGAGGTCAATATGAGCGTTCTAATTATGTATTAACTCATTTATTCCCTTTAATAACTAATGATTTTGAAAATCAGTTTGTAGTTTTATATAATATCGCTGTAAATTATTATAAAATGAGAGATTACTCAAATGCACAAAAATATTTATATGCTGCAACAAATATAAATGATGATAAAGACACTCAAACATTAGAAGCTTTCTTAGATTATAGAATGGGAAGAACTGAACTGGCTAAAAGTAAGCTGAAATTATTAAATAATAAATATCCTACAGATATAGAAATTGCTTTAAAGTTAGCTAATGTATATTACAGATTGGATGATATTGAAAAAGAAAATGAAGTTATTGACAATATCATTTTAAATAATCCCCAAGCAATGTCTGATAGAAGAATATCAAAATATAGACCATTTGGGGCTAAATACATAAGTAAAAATAATAAGGCTGATAAAAAAGATAAAAAAAATAAAAAATCAAAAGGAAGCAAATAAGTCATATTCAGAAGCTCCCGTAACTTTAGCGGTGATAATATCACCAGGCATTACGGGAGTTTTTGTATCTATAAACACTAGTCCGTCTACTTCTGGTGCATCTTTATAAGAGCGGGCGCTAACTTTGCCTTTTGAATTAACTGTTTCTACAATGCAGTCAATCTTTTTGCCGATTAATTTTTTGTTAATCGAGGCAGATATTTCCTGCTGGAGTTTCATTAATGTATTTTTTCTTTGTTTTTTTATTTTGGCGCTGATTTGAGGTTTAAGCGAGTATGCTTTTGTATTTTTTTCTTTAGAAAACTCAAAAACTCCTACTCTATCGAGCTTCATAGTTTTAATAAAATCATAAAGTTCATTAAAATCAGCCTCTGTTTCAGCTGGGTAGCCTGTTATAAATGTAGTTCTTATTGCACAGTTAGGGATTATTTTGCGAATTTTTTTAATAAGAGCTTTATAATCCATAACAGGTCTATTCATAGCTGTCAGCATATTTTTGCTTACATGCTGGAGCGGAACATCAATATATTTAACAACTTTATCAAGTTTATTAATGGTATACAAAAGTTCATCAGTTAATAAAGACGGATAGGTATACATAATCCTTATCCAATTAAGGTTATCAATCTTATTAAGCTCTGTAAGAAGCTCAATTAATGCGGGTTTGCCGTAAATATCTTTTCCGTAGCTTGTAGTATCTTGAGCTATTAAAACAATTTCTGATGAGCCTTTATCAGCAAGTTCTTTAGCTTCTAAAACTATATTTTCAATTTTTCTTGATTTATAAGGTCCTCTAAGCTGAGGGATAATGCAATAACCGCAATTAAAATCGCAGCCGTCGGCTATTTTAATATAAGAACTTGCACCCATAGTTATCTGCTGGCGTTTAATATCTTCTGGATAGTTATATACAGGTTTATCGCAGACTTTATAATCAGTCCTTTTACTGTTTGTAATATTTTTAACAACATCAACTATTTTATCAATATCGGAAGTTCCTAAAAAGGCACAGGCTTCGGGGATAAGTTCAGCCAGTTCTTTTTTGTGTTTTTGAGGCAGACAGCCAGTAATTATTACCTTTTTACCTGCATTAATCATATTAAAAATGGAGGCAACTGACTCTTTTTCTGCATCATGAATAAAAGAGCATGTATTTATTATGACAATATCGGCTTTTGTGTCGTCAAGAGTAATTTTATAACCTGCTTGTGCTAGTTTTCCCAGCATTAATTCTGAATCTACAAGGTTTTTAGCGCAGCCATGATTTATAAGTGCAATTTCTCTCATTATTTATTTTTTCCGTATATCTGTACATTATTTATGTTTTGAATGAGTTTGTATTTCTTTTTTATCATCTCATAAAAATTTTGTGCATAGTCAATTCCAAAGAAACTTTTTCCGTATTCAATGTTGTTAATGGGCAGGATAATGAAATAATCAGGCATGGATTTTTCAAAATCAGATAAAATTTTATTTTCGCCAAAAACATCGTCATAAAACAGCGGACTAAGATTATAATAGTAATTAGAACCGTTTTTACTTGTAATAAAATTAATAAAATAGCCTTCTGGTAAAACAGCAATTTTATCATCATCAGATGTGTTGTTTATTATAAAATCGCAGGCTGTATTAATGATTTTACCCTCTTTTTTATACGTGTATAAAGCTGCTTTTTTAGTTTCAATTTTATAATTTTTAAAATTTAGTGATTTGAAGTCTGCTCCTGCAAAGAAAAAAGCAAAAATAACCAGGAAAATAGGAATAAATTTTTGCATACGCTCAAATAAGTTAAATAGCACCAAAACGCAAAGCAGGCAGACTGGGAAAATAAAAGCGCCCATGTGGCTGATGTTAAGGAAAAATAAAAACTTTGCGCAAGCGCTTATTGCAGTTAAGGTCAATATAAAAACAGGTTTATTTTGATATATTTTTTTTATTTTAGAAACGAATAAAATAATAATAATTGCTGGTAAAAATCCAAAAACAGAATAAAAACCGCCATTTAAGCTAAGATTAATTATTGTTTTCAGGTTAAAAAACACACCAAATTTTGAAAAGAATATTTTTAATGAAGGAGCATACACAAGTTTATTTATTAAAAACGCACTATATTTAATGTCCTCAAGATTTAATCCTTGAAATATCAAGCTAAACAGGCACAGGGCAGGAAAGAACAAAAAGCATAAAATTGCTTTAAGAAAGTTCTTTAAGCCTAAAGGTTTTATGAAAGCGAAAACATAAATTAAAATTAAAGGATAAATGCAGAATTCATACTTATTTGCCAGACTCAGCCCTGCAAAAAGCGAGGATAAATAAGCATAATTATAATTTTCGTTTTTAATATATTTAATTAAAAAGAGTAATGATATTAAAAAAGTGCAGAGGGCATAAGATATTGCGAAGGTATAAGGCAGATTAGAATTATATAAAAACGTATTAAATACGAGTGAAAACATAATAATTAAGCTGATAAGAAAAGAGATTGATTTTGAAAGGAACTCTCTTGACAGCAAAAATAAAGCAATAATCATTATTAAAGAGTTAACAATTCCTGCGAAGTAAAGTGTATTAAAGTGTTCTTTAAATATAAAAAACAATAAAGCATTAAATTGATAGGAAAAAGGGCCGTAAATATTAAAAATATCTTTATATAATACTTCACCTTTAAGCATTTGAGAGGGAATATAAAATTCTCTGCCCGTATCAATAAGCAATAGGCCTTGATGAAATATGAAAAACGGCAGAAAACAAAGGAATATGATAATTAAAAATGTTATAAATCCTTTATCTGTTTTAAAAAAGTTAATCATAAAAGGAGACCTCTAATCAAAATTTAAAGACAATTGAGGAATATCAGGCAGATTTTGTTTAGATTTTTTATGTGATAAATCTTTTGAATAATCTTTTTGCATTCTATTCATAATGCTTTTAGCTTTAGAAATAACGCTTTCAGGCAAACCTGCCATTTTGGCAACTTGAATACCGTAGCTTTTGCTGGCACTGCCCTCTACTACCTTACGCAGGAAATGGATTTCGCCGTTTTCTTCTTCAATAGTAATTCTGTAATTTTTAATTTGGTCAAAAGATTTAGGCATTACATTAAGCTCGTGATAATGAGTCGCAAAAATAGTTCTGGCTTTGATTTTAGTAGCAATATACTCTGCAACCGACCAAGCAATAGCAACTCCGTCATAAGTAGAAGTACCTCTGCCGATTTCATCGAGAAGTATCAAACTCTTTTCGGTAGCGCTGTTAATGATGAAAGCGGTTTCATTCATTTCAACCATAAAAGTGGACTGACCTAAAGAAAGGTCATCAACGGCACCAACTCTGGTAAATATTTTATCGACAATTCCAATTCGAGCATAAGAAGCAGGAACAAAAGAACCTATTTGAGCCAAAAGAACAATCAAGGCATTTTGGCGCATATAGGTGGATTTTCCAGCCATATTTGGCCCTGTAAGTATCATAAATTGGGTATCTTCAAAATTATGATTATCTGCAATAAGTTTCAAATCGTTAGGAACGTACTGTCCCATTGGTAAAATCTTTTCAACAACGGGATGTCTGCCGTCTTTAATATATAATTCATCGGTTTCGCACATTTCAGGACGAACATAACCCGCCTCAACTGCAGTCTGTGCAAAGGATAAAATAACATCACATTTTGCAATAAAGTGGGAAACTGACTTTATATCGTCAACAAAAGATTTAGAATATTCAACTAAATCGTTATAAATTTTTTGTTCAAGTTCAATACTTTTAAGTTTAGCAGAAGCAACATCATTTTCATGCCTGCGAAGTTCATCTGTAGTATATCTTTCAGCATTGGTAAGAGTTTGTTTTCTAATATAGTTCATTGGAACTTGGCTCAAATTAGATTTTGTAATTTCTATAAAGAACCCGAAATTGTTATTATAGCCGACTTTAAGATTTTTAATACCAGTAAGTTCTTTTTGTTTATTTTCAAAATCTTTAATCCAGCCCTCACCGCCTGATAAAAGGTCTCTATAGTAATCAAGCTCTGTATTAACATTCTTGTTAATAACCCCGCCGTCTTTAAACAAAACAGGAGTTTCTGGGTTAATTGTACGTTTAATTACAGATGAAAATTCTAACAAATCCTCAATGTTTGCATTAAAATCAGTGATATAAGAACTTTTAAACTTTGAAACAATTGCTTTAAAGTTTGGCAGAAGCTCAATGGTATCAGCAAGAGCAAGAAAGTCACGAGGATTTACAGATGAATTGCTTAATTTCACAGCTAAGCGTTCAATATCGTAGACACTGCCTAAAATATTGGATAAATTAAGAACAATTTGCGGATTATTAATAAATTCTTCAACGCTGTCGTGGCGGGCATTAATTTCCTCCAATTTTTTAAGAGGCTGAGTAATCCAAGATTTTAAAAGTCTTGATCCCATGGGAGTTTTAACTTTATCAATTGCCCAGAGTAAGCTTCCGTATTTAGTTTTATCTCTTGAAGTCTCGGTTAATTCAAGGTTACGTCTTGTAGATGCGTCTATTGACATATATTCAGATAAAGAATAAGGTGAAATAACATCAAATTTAGGTAAAATACCTCTTTGAGTTTCTATAATATAATCTACAATAGCACCTGCGGCACGAAACGCTGTTTGAAATCCGTTAAATCCAAATGGTTCAAGAGAAATAACATTAAATAATTTTTTAATTTTTTCTTGAGCATTATCTAAATCAAAAGAGGAGCAAGAAATTTTAGTACAAGTATAAAAATTTATAATTTCATTAGGCAGGTCAATTTTTTCCTCTGGAACTATTTGAAATGGCGTAACTTTAAGTTTTTTAACAGGTGCTAAAATTTCAGCTGGTTTAATTCTTGCAAGTTCAGATAAAATATCAGTTAAAGCACCTTGTGTAACTTTAAATTCCCCTGTAGAAATATCAGTATATGCAAGACCAAACGTGTTATTTTCTTGAATAATTGAAGCAAGATAGTTATTTCCCGTAGGTTCAAGCAGATTAGTTTCCGTAATTGTACCAGCTGTAATGGTTTTAACAATATCTCTTTTAACTAATTTTACGGCATCTTTAGGGTTTTCAACCTGTTCGCAGATAGCAACTTTATAGTTTTTTTCAAGTAATTTAGGTATATAAGTATTGACGGATTTAAAAGGAATACCAGCCATAGGCACTTTCCCTAGTTCACCGCCGTCTTTAGATGTTAAAGTAAGTCCTAGGTCTTTTTGAAAGATAATAGCGTCCTCAAAAAATCCCTCATAAAAATCTCCTAAGCGATAAAGGAGTACAACGCCCTGATATTTGCGTTTTATTTCAAGAAATTGCTTAAACATAGGCGTTGCAAGTTCAATATTTACTTTAGAGCTGTCAATATTCTTGATTTCTTCGTTTAACATAGCTATACTTAAATGTAATACAAATTGGCGTTAAATTCAATTAAATATAAAGGAGTTTTAATGAAAGGCTGTTTTAGTTTTATAATAAAGACAATCATTGCATTACTGGTGTTTTTCGGGCTAATGCACCTCGGTGTAATAGATTTTATAAAAGAGAAGATAGAAGAAAATAACAGTTCTTCGCAAGAGCGGATAATGGAAAAAACAAAAGATATTCTAGATTTTTCGCAGATAGGTGAAGAATATTCTCTGGATAAAAATTTAAAGCTGTTAAAAAACAGAATGATAATAGCAGAGCATAATGCAAGCGGACAAAAGATGATAATGATTGTCCCGAAAGACGATGCAATTTTAACTAAAGCTGATATTAAGAGTGATAAATTGCAAGAGAAAGTTGATGAGGCTATAAACAAGTATAAATACAAAGTAGTAAGGATAGATAAAGCTGAAGTAACAAAACGAGGAGAATTTAAAGGGATAGAACAGCAAATTCCTTATGCAAGAATAAACGCAAATATATCGAGCCTGCCTGTTAAAGATATGGAAGGAATTTTAGGTGTTGCTGAATTAAAAGACGGCAAAAACTTAATTGTTATATCCGTAAACGAGAAGGGGAAATACTCGCAAATAATAACAGAAGCGTTTTACGGGCAGGTAAAATAATTGGAAAAAGAGTATAAAAGACTAATGAAAAGGTGTATAAATCTTGCCAAAAAAAGTGCAGGCAGGGTTTCGCCTAATCCGTTAGTCGGTGCGATTATATTTGATGATGATTTTAAGGTAATATCAGAGGGCAGGCATGAATACTACGGAGGTAATCATGCCGAAAGAAATGCTATATTAACTGCTCAAGAAGATTTAAGAGGTAAGTCAATAATAGTAAATTTAGAGCCCTGCTGTCATTACGGTAAAACTCCGCCTTGCGCCGATTTAATTATAGAGCGGGGAATAAAGCGGGTAATATCGGGCATGGTTGATCCTAATCCAATAGTAGCAGGCAAGGGGCTTGAACGGTTAAAATCTGCAGGCATTGAGGTTATTCAAGGTGTGCTGGAGGAAGAATGCCTTGAACTAAATAAATTTTTTGTAAAAAATCAAACTAAAAAACTGCCTTATATAACAATAAAAACGGCAGTAACGCTTGACGGAAAAATAGCAACAAGGTCAAATAAATCTAAATGGATAACAGATGAAACATCACGGGCTGAGGTACAAAAATTAAGGAACTCTTATGATGCAATATTAACAGGAAGCGGGACAATAAAATATGATAATCCGTCATTAACCTGCAGAATGAAAGGCGGCAGAAATCCTGTAAGAGTTGTTTTAGATACGAATTTATCAACGGATGAAAGTTCAAAAGTATACACAGATGACGGTACAAGGGTAATAATAATAGCAGGCGAAAAGGTTTCAAACTCAAGAATAAAAGAATATCCGAGCCATATAGAGATAGAAAAATGCAAACTTAAAAATAATAAAATTGATATTTCAACGGCTGTTAAAATACTTTATGAAAAAGGTTTAAGGAGTATAATGACAGAGTGCGGAGGCTTGTTGAATAAATCAATAATTGAAGAAAAACTCGCAGACGAGCTTATACAATTTATAGCTCCAAAACTGCTTGGCGACACAAAGGCAAAGAGTTTTGCAGAAGGATTTGACAGAAATGAAATCAATGAATGTAACAAATTAAAAATAGTATCGACGAAAGTATTAAAACAGGATATAATAGTAAACAGCAAATTTAATTATTAGAATAAGTAAGATATGGTAAACGAATTAGAAGAAAAAGTATATAATTTACAAAAGAATGTGTTAGAACTTCACAATTTATTTGATTTAAACATGGCGGCAAATCAGTCACGCAGTATGGAAGACTTGCTTTCAAAGGTCGCTGTGTTAATAAAATCTTCTGTGAATGTCAAAAATATAAGATTTTTCTTAAACAACAACGGTATATTTCAAACAAAGAACATAGTAAGTCATTCAGACTTAGAATTTGAATTTAATGCAGACAATACACCGTTTTTGCAGAATGAAACAACAGATTTAATAAAAGTAGTAAATAATGACGGAAGTTATATTTATAAAGCATTTTGGAATACATACAAACTGGAAGAACTTGAAACAAAATATATAAAAGTATTTTATAAAGAGGGAAATGCTTTTTGTATCTGTTCATTAAGCTCAAAAGAAGATAATACTGAGTACACTCAAGAGGATTTAACATACCTAGAGCAAGTATTCAGCTGTATAGAGCCTATATTGGATAAATTCATCAGGACAAAAGAGCAGGAAGAAAAGATAAGGGATTTAAATAAGACACTGCATAATTTGTCGATTTTATACAATATATCTCAAGCAGTAAACTTTATAGACGATTTAAAGCGATTAATAGGTGTAATTCTTGATAAAGCGATAGAAACAGTA
>CANQRT010000002.1 GCA_947626325.1 Candidatus Gastranaerophilales bacterium
CGGCTATAGGTGTGTGTATGATAGAAAAACATTTTACCCTTGATAAAAATATGCAAGGCCCTGATCATAAGGCTTCTATTAACCCTGAAGAATTAATTTTACTTTGCGAAAACGTAAGGCGAATTGAAAAAATGCTGGGCTGCGGAAAAAAAGTAGTTACTGAGTCGGAAGAAAAAAATAAAATCGCGGCAAGAAAATCTATTGTAGCAAAATGCGATATAAAAAAAGGAGAAATATTAACTACTAAAAATATTACGGTTAAGCGTCCAGGGAATGGTATTAGTCCTATGAAGTGGTATGAAATACTGGGTAAAAAGGCTGAAAAAGATTTTAAAGAAGATGAGCTTATTACAGTGGAGGGGTTATAATGCTTTTTAAATATTATTGTTATACTATTTGGAACGGTTTTATACAAATTATGTCTTATATAATACCAACACAAAAGGCTAAAAATGCTTTTATTCAAAAGTTAAATGTTCCAAGAAAACTTGTAATAAAAGAAACAGTTAAAAAAATTATAAAAGACAAAATGCCGATTTTAAAAAATACTGCAAATGATACTAATACGGTTTGTCTTATCGGGCACTCGCAATTTCATAAATGGGATATAGAAGAACTTTTTGGCTTAAAGGTTAGAAATTGCGGAGTTAACGGAATTTCAATGGTAGAGTATCGTGAGCAGATTTTAGAAAAAAATCTATTAAACTGCAATTCAAAAATATATATAATTTTTGGCGGAACAAACGATATAGTGTATGATAGAACCCCTCAGCAAATATTAGAGGAGTTAAAAATACTTGTTAATTACATAAAATCCAATGGGGGGGGAACAGGCAATGTTTACGTATTTATTATATAGCTACATTAAATGTCAATAACAGGCAGGATAGAGATAATAATGTTATAAACGAGCTTAATTCATATATAAAAGCAAATTTTCCTGACGATGTAAAATACATATCGGGAGATGAAATGAATGATGAAAATGGCAATATAAAGCCTGAATACACTATAGACGGTCTACATTTAAGCTCTTTAGGTTATGAAAAACTAAAAGAGATATTGGAAAAAAATATATGCAGCAATTAAAAAAAATAGCTTACATTACAGGTTCTCGTGCGGATTACGGGATAGTCAGAAGATATCTTAAACTTTTAAACCATGATAAAACAATTGATTTAAGAATAATTACAACAGGTGCGCTGTTATCTAATACATACGGACATCAGGTGGATTTAATAAAAAACGACGGATTTAAAATTGATGCTGAAATTTGCGTTCCTCTTAATTCTAATAAAGTATCCGAGACCATAAAAACAATGGCAATAGCACTTAATAAAGCAGGAGATTGGTTTGAAAATAACAAATATGACCTTGTAATACTATTGGGTGACAGGTTTGAAATAATGTCTTTTGCAATAGCAGCAGCCATGCATAAACTTCCAATACTGCATTTGCACGGCGGAGAGGCTACTTATGCAAATTATGATGAATTTATTCGCCATTCAATTACTAAAATGAGCCTTTATCATTTTGCTTCTTGTGATAAGTATGCAAAAAGAATAGTTCAGCTTGGTGAAAATCCTAATAATGTATTTAACTTAGGTGCTTTAGGAGCAGAAAATTGCTTGTTTATTGAGGAAAACAATGTTCCTAAGAATATAAAAGATTTAAAAAATTACTTTACGGTGCTTTTTCATCCCGAAACACTTACTAATGTTAATCCGCTTGAGCAAATAAATGAGGTTTTATGTGCTATTCAGAAGTTTAAAAATTATAACTTTATCTTTTTAGGTTCAAACGCTGATACATATTCTGACGTTATAAGAGGCAGAATTAAAGATTTTATAAAAAACAACTCTAACACTAAATATATAGAAAATTTGCCTACCTCGGGATATCATTATTTATTAAAAAATTCGATATGTTTAATCGGCAATTCGTCATCAGGTATTATAGAAGCTCCATCTTTAGGTGTTTATACGATAAATATAGGCGATAGACAAAAAGGAAGAATAAAAGGTAACAGCATAATTGATACTAAATGTAATTGTGAAGATATAATTCAGGCTATTTTAACTGTGCTTGATAACTCAAAAAATATTAAGCCGATAAATCCATACTATAAGCCAAATACCGCTGAGGCATATTACAAAAAAACTCTTGAACTTTTAAAAAAGTTAAATAAAGATACAAAAGAACCAAAAATATTTTACGATATTGACTTATAATACCTATCAAGCCTACAATTAAAATGTAAGCTCTAATGGAGGGGTAGTAATGAAAGTATTATTATTGAACGGTTCACCGCATGAAAACGGAAATACATTTTTATCATTAAGTGAAATAGCAAAAACGCTAAAAGATGAGGGAATTGACTCTGAAATATTTTATATAGGAAAAGACCCTGTAGCTTCTTGCATGGGCTGCGGAGCTTGTGCAAAACTCCAAAGATGTGTATTTGATAAAGACAAAGTAAATGAATTTGTTAACAAAATGGCAGAGTCTGATGCTCTTATTGTTGGTTCTCCTGTACATTATGCAGGTGCAACAGGCGCAATTACTGCATTTTTAGGCAGAGCCTTTTTCTCTGGCTGGCGTTCTGGTAAAAATGTATTCAGGCTTAAACCTGCTGCAGCTGTTGCTGTTGCTAGACGTGCGGGGACAAGCTCTACTTTAGATCAATTAAATAAATATTTTGGAATTTCTCAAATGCCTGTAATATCTGGCAGATATTGGAATAATGTTCATGGACAGACTCAAGGACAAGTTAGTGAAGATTTTGAAGGGTTGCAAAATTTAAGGTATTTGGCAAGAAATATGGCATACTTCTTAAAATGCAAGGAAATAGCTAAAAATGCGGGTATTGAACCGCCTCAAGAAGAAGATGTTACTTTTACTAATTTTGTCAGATAAACCCTAAGTAATATGATATAATTTAGTATATGTTAACATTTATATTTGGATTATTTATTTTATTTATCGGATATATCTTTTATTCAAGATATACCGAGAAGTGCTTTGGTATTACTAAAGATGACACTCCTGCTATTAAAATTAATGACGGCGTGGATTTTGTTCCGCTTTCAAAACGGAAAAATATGCTTATACATTTGCTGAATATTGCAGGGCTCGGGCCTATTTTAGGTGCTATTCAGGGAATATTATTCGGGCCTGTTGCTTTTATATTAATCCCTTTAGGGTGTGTATTTATGGGCGGAGTGCATGATTATTTTTCAGGCATGTTATCTGTTCGTAATGACGGAGCTCAAATAACTGAGCTTATTAAAAAATATTTAGGCAAAGGTATGTATGTGTTTTTCATTATTGTTGTTAGTATTATGCTTTTGCTTTTGGCATCGGTTTTTGTGTATACAGCAGGTGATTTAACAGCAGAGCGATTTTTTGCACAATCCGATTTTTCGCTGAATAATCCTGTTATTATAACAATATATGCGATTATTGCACTTTATTACATTTTAGCTACGCTTTTTCCAATTGATAAAATAATAGGCAGGTTTTATCCTGTATTCGGGCTTTTACTTTTAACTGGAACGGCGCTTGTTGTGTTAGGTTTTATTACCAAAGGAGTGCATTTACAAAATATTGATTTTAATGCATTAAATCAACACCCGATGAAGGTGCATATACTGCCAATGTTTTTTATGACAGTAAGCTGCGGGCTGTTATCGGGGTTTCATTCTACTCAATCCACTATTATTTCAAGGACAATAACAAGTGAAAAAGACGGCAGGCAGGTCTTTTACGGGATGATGTGCTTGGAGTCTTTAATTGCTATGGTTTGGGCTGCGGGTGCTATGCATGTTTATTCGTTAAATCTTGTTCCCAGTGCTATGGTGGGGAGCGTTAATGTTATTAATTCTATTGCAGATGTCTTTGTATTCCCTGCTCTGGCTTTTATTGTAACAATTGCCGTTGTGGTTCTTCCCATAACTTCTGGTGATACTGCTCTTCGCGGACTTAGAATGATTTTAGGCGAGACCTTTCATTTATCTCAGGCTCAAATTAAAAATAGACTTTTAATTATTATTCCTATTGCTTTTATAATTATTTCTGTAATCCTTTGGGCAAAATCAAATGAGGGCAGTTTTGCTCTTGTTTGGAGATATTTTAACTTCGTTAATCAACTAATAGCGGTTCCGACATTTTTATATGCTTCGGTATTTCTTTATAAACGCGGTAAAAACTATTTTATGACCTTAATTCCTGGGTTGTTTTACATATTTATAACTTCCTTTTTTATCTTAAATTCAAAAATAGGATTTAATTTAGATTATAAAATTTCTAAAATAAGCGCAATTATAGTAACTTTTATAAGTTTATTTTTTATTTTCCGACTTTTACGCGAAGAGCGAAATTAATACCGACACCGTTCCTGCCGCCATGCGTAACATAAGTTTGAGTAAAACCTGAAAATCTTTCGCCCCATATTTTTCTAATACCTGCCCCGTATAATACAAAGGGTTTAACGCTTAAAGCTGGAATTGTTATATCATTTGCCGTAATTTTTGCTTTATCTGCAATATTCCAAACAAAATATGCACTTATGTAAGGCTGCCAGTGATTTTTAAGGTTTCCGAAAAGCTGAACTCCTGGTGCTACTTGCATTGCTTGTAACGGAGCAGTGTCTATGTACACATTAGCTGCATTTTTATAATTAAATGTGTTTACTAGAGTGTATGACATAAGATAGTTTGGCTGAATAATAAATCGTCCCTCGTTTAATTCAAAATTGTAACCTGTTTTAGAAGCAACACCTGTCATAAACATACCAAAATTTTCACTGCCGTACATTGTATTTGCTTCACACCCGTTGGAGCTTACATTTGCTGTTAACCCTGTAAAAAAATTATTTTTATATGCCATGGCAACAGCACCTATTGTTCCTCCGTTTTGGTAAATACTATTGCCGTTAAAGGCTTGGTGTGATCCGTTATAGGCAAAATATGGCCCCATACCAAGTTCCAATTCCTTTTTAGCGTAATTACATCGGACTCTAATCCCAAAAAAGAACCGTAAGCTACATTTGATACCCTTACTCCGTTTTTTAACGGTACTCTTTCAAGTATTGTATAAGGTCGAAACCAAGCGCATTTATTGTCGATTTGTTCTATTTGCGAGGTTAATATTCTGCCTTCTGCCGCATATCTGTTGCGGAATTTTAATGAAAGTCTTTCTTTATTAGTTAAAAGCATATACATATCCATTTTCCTAAATGCTTCTTCATAAGAATTTAATTGAGTTAAATAACCACCCAATTGTGCTGCTACTTGTGATACATATATAGCAGGGTTATAAATATCAGCGCCCTCAAGCCTTTCAAAAACAATTAAACCGTTTGCTTTGTCGTAATACGTATGATATTTATAAACTGGAGAATTAACAACATCACCTGCCGTGTAAATTATTGCATCTTTTAATAATTCATATACACTTTGCTCGGTTTCATCGCTTATCGGTGCTACTGTAAATCGCTTTACATCCGTTGTTGTCATTAGTTTTATATCTGATATATCAATATTAAAGCCGTTAGAATTAAATGAATTTGCGCTAAAGGTATCAACTGTCGGTTCTTCAAAACTGCCGTCAAGCTTTAAGTCCATATTTTTGTGCAGTGTTAAATTCCCAAAATTTGTATTATGAATACTATCATCTCTTAAATCAACAGTTCCGCCGTAGTAGTTAAAATCAACAGTATTATCAAAATTGCCATAACTTGCGCCGTCTGAACTTTGAATTGGCTTTAATACTCCGCCGTACATATTTATTGTATTTCCCGATACTTCGTTAGTTAATATAACATTTCCACTTCCGTTTTGATTAATATTTATATTTGAATTCTTGTAATAACTTGTATTTCCGCCTGATATTTTATCGTTAATAGTAATATCATAAGCGCCTGCATTAAGATATACTGTGCCGTTATCGTTATGTATAGCGTTAGAGCCTGTCATATCAGTGTTGCCTGAAAATGTTATTTCGCGCTCATCAGATGTCAAGTTAATTGTGCCTCCAAAATTGTAAATAGCTCCGCCCCTGCCTTGAGAGGTGTTATTTTCAAAATTTCCCGATAATTTATTAATACGGCCGTAGTTCATAATAGCTCCGCCACCTATGTAGTCCCCGCTTTCTGTCGTCTTATTACCTTTAAAATCCCCTTTAATACTATCTATAGTACCTAAATTCATAATAGCTCCACCGCCTGCAGCGGCAGAATTTTCTTCAAAACTGCTCTCTATTTTTCCCATGTTTGCATAATTATATATAGCACCGCCTATTCCCTCATGAGATTGATTGCCTTTAAAATAAGCATTTGTTTCTTTAATATTGCCAAAATTACATATTGCTCCGCCTGTGCTTTTTTCCGTGGAGTTATTGTTAAAACTTCCTGAGAGTGAATTTATTGTTCCGTCATTATAAATAGCTCCTCCGTTATTATATGCGCTGTTATTATTAAACTCCCCCTTTACTTCCCCAATATTAGAACTGTTTACAACAACACCTCCATCTTCATCTGATGAGTTCTCAATAAAATTTCCGTTTAAAGTATCTATATGACAACCTGCACTGTTATTGACAACTCCGCCCTTTTGGCTGTGAAAATCTTTTACCGTTATATCTTTTAAATTCATTGATTGATTTTCTTCCAAAATAAACCCCGAGCACCCGCAGCCGTTTATTGTGTGACCTTGACCATTTAATGTCACACTTTTTTTAGCAGGACAGCCTATGGCACAATTTGCCTCCATATCGGAATTTAATTGTATTTCACTGTCTCCATCTGGTACTGACAGGTTTTCTATCAGCTCATCATAATTATTTACATCGACTCCAAAAGCGGTTATTTGTATATTTAGCAAAAGAATTAGCGCTAAAATAATTCTTTTTAACGACATAATTTTTTTCCGAATCTAGTGTCGCACTTTGCCGCCGACTGTCTTGAAATTTCTTTTCGCTCGGGATAGTCGCTCGCTCGACTTCGTCTTGCACTCGCTTTACCCTCGCTTACCGGACTTGCGTCCGTCCGAAATTCCGCTCATCGTCGCCGTACAAGTGCTCACCTTTTAAAGTTGCCACTCAAAATTTCGCTCACGTTGCTTATCGCGAAATTTTTTCGGACAATTTTAAACTAATTCAGATTAAATCCTTAAACAGTGCTTTTCATCCCTTTAGGCAGTATCTTTTAGAATATACTTTTACAGCCGATTTAGTTATTGTATAATATAAATAAATTTGAATAAGTTTATTGTGCGAGTTGAGGTAATTAATGAAAAAGTGTTTTACGATTTTTATATCAATTTTGTTTTTATTTTTAAATGTAAGTCCATGTTTTGCGTTAACAAAATTGTATTATGTTGAAAATGTAAATAAATCATCCGCTGCAAAGCTAGTTGAAAATGTTTTAACGGAAAAAGAATATACAATTAAGAAGAAAGACCCTTATTATGCTGTTTCAATAAATGAACCGATTAATTATTCCATTATTGTTTTACAGCAGGACGGAAATAATTTGTATTATTACTACAATTCAAATAATTCAAAAAAGAATGTAAATAAGGCAATAATAAAATATTTTAAGACTCGTGATTTAAACTGTGAAGAAAGAGAAAATGAGCAATTGCTCCAGAATTTTGCAAATATTGCTCAAAGAACATTGACTGGTAAAAAGAAAACATACACTTTTGAAGACACAACACCGCAAAAAGCACAAAATGTGCAATCTGTTAATGCGCCTCAATCACCTACTACATTAAAAGGTTTTGTAGGTAAAACAGGAAAAGGTGATACACTTGATATATATATTCAAAATGCAATAAATACAGCAACGGCAAGTGTTGGTGACAATGTTATCGGTGTTTTGCAGTCAGATTGGAAAACTGCTGATAATCATGTAATAGCACAGCAGGGAAGTTTATTAGAGGGGCAGATAGTTAAGGCTCACAGCGCTCAAATAGGAATGAGAAACGGGCTTGTTGAGTTGGTATTTAATAAATTAACTACTCCCGAGGGTAAAACCTACGATATTCGCACTAAAGAAGTAGAATTTAACGTGACAAATGAGGGTGTAGTAAAAGAGAAAGTCAGCAGTGTAGCAGTTGCTGCAATTACAGGTGCTGCTTTAGGTGCGCTATTTGGGTTGCTTGGCGGCGGTGGTTCTGAGGTATGGCAAGGAGCTGCTATTGGGGCTGGTATTGGCGGCGGCGGTGCTGCTATTATGGGCGCAGCTGAAAAAGGTATTGATGCTGAAATCCCTGCTTATACTCAAGTTCAGGTAGTCTTAAAAAATGATGTTGATGTTGTTATTAACTATTAGGAGATATCAATGGCGTTTACCATAGTTACTAAAAATTCAGAAAAAACATTTAAAGGCAAAGAACTTGTTAATATTTCATCTAAAGAAGGGTATGACTACCTTGCGGACTTTGGTTTTAATTATATGCTTACCGTTAAATATGATGAAAAAACAAATAAATGCACAGTTTTAAATCAATTTCACTGTGATAAGCTTTTGTTTAAAGGTGAACCCTTGCCAGACACATTAGAGGTTGATAAAACCTGCAGGCTTTTAGTTAAAAATTCCGATGATTTTATACAAATAAAATTAAATGCTTCACCAGTTAAAATAAAGCCTGACAATAATAATGTTAAACTTGAAGCTGAAAAGTTTACAGAGGCTGATGTTGCTGATGTATATGGGAATAAAGTTAATGCGTCAGCTAAATTAAAATTAGAAAAAAGAAAATCTGAAATTGAAGCAGCCCGCGTTGCTATCACTAAACAGGTTTACTATCACATTAACGACTTAACCCGCAAGTTATCAATGAATTCAAAAGCTGGAATAGTGCTTCATATTGCTTTATTGTTAGCTTCTTTAATATTAGCTTTTGGATGTGCTAATTATTTTGCAGGACTTGAGCTTAAACAGGCGGAAAATATAATTCACATGCCTATTAACACTAAGATTATTTTAGTCTTTACGGCATTAATATATGCGGCAGGGCTTGTTTTAAAACAGGGAGTTTTCTTATATTTCCAAAATAAAATTAATTCCGTATCAATAACCAATAAAATAGGTGAAAAACTTATGCTCGGATTTTCTGTAATACTGTTTTGCGGAATTTATTTTATAAATTTATTATATTATTTAACACCAGAAACAATGCCGTTTTTTGCGGTATTTATGTCATTATTTTTCACTATAATTGCTTCAACACTTGCTGTTGCCTGCGGTTATTATAAGAATAATAACGTAGAAATGTCTAAAGAACTCAATAAATATGAGTACAGAGAAGATTTTGAAGCAGTTGTTAGAGAGTACCGTCATTGGATTGAGATGTATATTAATTCTTTAACAAATTCAAAGATTAACAATATAAAAGATACTTTATTTAATTTACAATTAAAATCGGCGGGTGAGATTGTGCTTGGTGTGCTTACGGCTCCATTTCTTGCTTACGGAGTATCTAATACCCTTGCAATGTGTTTCCCAGAAGCTGCAGGGTGGGTTAGAATTTCAAGTTTAAAATTCAGCCCTGTTTTCTTAACTCTTGCTTCTTTAATGATTATCTTCGCATTTTTTATGTTTGTTAACGGATTTTTGTGCAGTAAAAAAATACAAGCTTCAAATGTAATAAAAAATGACGGATTTAGTAATTATCTTCAGCACGGTGTTGAAATATACGGTCTACAGGGAGTAAAAAGAATAGATGCTGATATGCGCAGGTCTTTTATTATAGGACTTTGCGTTATTTTAATAGAATTCACTATGAATATTTCATATTTTATGCAGGAAATGGGCAGTGAAATTACGGGCATGGTGTTGAGCTTTTTAGGTGCGCTTGTGCCTACGGCGCTTTTAATTGCGGAAACCTATATGCTGTCTGGACTTAAATTTAAAATAGAGTCGGGCAATGAATTACTGGCTAAAATAGAAAGATAAACTGTGCAAAGAGCTTTTTTTACGATTTTAATAGTGATTTTAGTTGTTTTAACAATAATATTATGTGTTGTTAAACCTCAAATGCACAAGAATATATTAATTTATAACTCTGAATATCAAATAGCTTTAAAAGAGGATGAGCCTCAAAAACCTTTAGTTGAAAGATCAGTAGAGGTAATAAATAAAACTGTCGGTACAGTTAAGCAGGATGTGCCTCAAAAAACGCTAAATCAGCAGGCAAAAAATGATAATAAAATAGTTGTTAAGCAAACACTGCAAGTAAAATCCGAGGTTAAAAAAACGAATGCAAAACCTGTAGAAGTCTCACCTAAAGTGGTTAAAGAGGTAAAACCAATTCAGACAAAACAGGAAATTAAAAAAACAAATTCAATTGAAAATAAAGTGCCTCCAATTAATACAAATAATAATGTTCAAAAAAATCAAAATATTGAGCAGAGCGAGGATATTATAAAGTGGAATAAATGGCGTTCTGATATTCAAAATCAAATTATGTGTGATGTAAAACTGCCTATGATACAAGAGGGAATAATTTTTAAATTTTCTTTTGATGTGGATAAATATGGTAAAATATCAAACGTAAAGACATGGTCAGAAAACTCAATGTATACTCCTTATGCAATACAGTACATTGCGCCTGTAATAAGGAGTTATCAAGGGAAAAACTTATTAAATTTCCCCTCTGGCTCAAATAGGTATACAACGAGCGTAGAAGGCGGCTGGAAAATATCAAAGCAGGTTAAGTATTCAACGCCTCAAGACTTTAACGATACAGAAAAATTAAAAAAGATAATAAATTAAGGTAAAAGATGTATAAATGTAGTGATTGTGGCAGAGAATATCAAGAAAAACCTGATTTTTGCGAGTGCGGGAATAATATTTTTGAAGAAATTAATATAAATACTGCACCAAAAAGAACTGTTCAAAATCAGGAAATTGACCAGATCGTTCCAAATAATAACGATGATAAATTTTATATCTTTCTTGGTTTAATAATTTTTATAATGTTTTTTTTAGCTTTACTATTTGTAGGGATAAAAAATATTAAAGCAAAAAACCAAACTGAAGAAAAACCTTCTGAAGTAAAAGAAGTTCAACAGGTAAAAACAGAAAATACAACAGCTGAAAGTCAATCAGCCCCAAAAGTAATAAAGCAGGTTTTTGTGGATACGTTAACCAATTTTGCACCAAAATCAGCGCCTGAACAAGTTCAAAAACCCGAGCAGCCCGTTAAAACAGCTAATCAGCCTAAAAAAACGGAAGCTGTAAAAAGTGTGGTTAAAGAGACTAAAAAACAGCAGACTAATCCTGTAAAAACTGCGCCAAAAACTGTTAAACCTGCACAAACAACTTCCCCGCAGCCAAAACCTCAACAGCTTGCGCAGGTTCAAATACCGAAGCAACAGACAACACAACCACAAAATACTGCACCGCAACAGACACAGCCATCATCTCAATTGCCATACTTGAAAATGCCTGTTCAAACCCCCGTTAATACTGCGGCATTAAAAAAAGAATTATTGCAATATAAAATTTCATTAAGAAATAAAATAAGTGCAGATATTAATTTTATTAATGTTATAGGTGACGGAACCTGCGTGATAACTTTTAAAATAAGCTCATCGGGTAAATTAACAAATAGAGCCTTTGCGAAACAATCAGATAATGAAAGTTTAAATGACGCAGTATATTCAGCAGTTATGCGTCACCCTGCTTTTAATCCTCCGCCAACGGGGTATAAAAATGAAACGCTAAGATTAACAGTTAAAAAATTCGGTTCAAATTTTGAAGTGGATTTAAGTTAATCTTTTACATATTCATAATACTGTTCGTTTTGAGGCTGTGTTTCAACATAAATATGTGTATCTGGTGCTGGATTTTGAATGGAATCGGTTATTACATTTATAAAACTGCCTATATCAACAGGGTTATATAAATGTCCGCCTGTTTCTGTTGCTAAACATCTTAAAGCGTTTGAGCTTGAAGAAACCAAAACAACATCAATTACAACATCTTTGCGCTGCTTCATTAATGCACGTGCAAAGGCACACGGGTCTCCTCCGCAGTTTTCACCGCCGTCAGTGATTAATATTATTTTTTTGGGCGAAGTTGTATCCATACCTTTAAAGTCGTATTTTACTGCTTGTTCAAGTGACAAGGTAAGCGGAGTTGAACCGCCCAATTGAACCGAGCGCATTCCGCTGCTTAATGCTGCTGCATTATCTGAAGCTATTGGTGTTACCTGCATGGTAGCAGAACATGAACCCGTTACTTTGCCTAAATAAGATTCTGTTCCGCTTTTTACTTTATAGCTTCCGTCTTTCTTTTTTACTACTTCCTTTACTTTACCCATAATGGGATTATACGGGTTATTTCCGCCGTCGTGGCCAAAGACTCTAAACCCTGTTTTAATTGTTGGAGGAAGCTGGGATATTATTCCTGCCATATAGCTTTTTGCGGCTTCTATCCAGTTATACATGCTTCCCGAGTAATCCATTACAATATCAATAGTGCCTACGTTACCTGCTGTTGCTTGTTTTTTAGCAACATATTGCTGACCATAATAATTATTATATAGGTTTTGCGGTTTGCTATTTTGTGTTTGACCATTAGGTGCGGTTACTTTTCCGCTCGTATTAACCTTGTATTTCTGCGCAAATGCGCTTAAACTTATTAACATTGTTACTATTAATACTGTTATAATTCTTTTCATATCAGCCTCTTAATCCTTAAATTTATATTTTATTAAAGTAAAAATAGCGTGCAATCCGTCTTTCCAATTGATTTTTTTACCTTCGCTGTGCGCTCTGCCATTGTATGATATTGCTACTTCCTTTATTTTTGCTTTTTTCTTCATTAATTTAGCAGTTATTTCTGGCTCAAAATCAAATCTATCAGATTTTATTTCTATTGATTGTATTATTTCTTTTTTAAATGCTTTATAGCAGGTTTCCATATCGCTTATGGCACATCCATATAATACATTAGTTAATAAAGTTAAGAATTTATTTGCAAGTTTATTTTTAAATATGAAATTTTCACTGTTTTCTGTATTTATAAAACGTGAGCCGTAGACAACATCGGCTTCATTATTAATAAGCAAAGGAAGCAGTTTATTATAATCCTCGGGAGAGTATTCTAAATCAGCATCTTGAATTACGACAAAATCGCCTGTCGCTTCTTTTAAGGAGGTTCTTATTGCTGCGCCTTTCCCTTGGTTTTTTGAGTGAAATAATACTTTGTATTTACCCTCAAACTCTTTAATAATATCAGTAGTGCCGTCTGTTGAGGCATCATCTGTTATAATTATTTCTTTTTCAAGCCCGCAAAAATCCGCATTTTCAACTTTCTCCAGCAAAAGTTTCAATGTATCTTTTTCATTATATACGGGGATTATTATACTTACTTTTTGCATATTTAAAAACCTTAAGATATATTGTATAATGAAACTGTCAGTTTGTTAAGAAATTTCCCAAATTGCATTAGGAACAGAGTTATTATTGGAGCTATATGTATAAAATATTGATAGTGGAAGACCATGCATTAATAAGGTTCGGGCTTAAAACAGCGTTTGAAACCAAAGAATTTATATCAGATATATACGAGGCTGACAACGCTCAAGACGCTTATAATATTGTAAAAAAAACGCATATTGATGCAGTTATAATGGATTTAGGACTGCCCGACACCAATGGGATTGAGGCTTCAAGGGAAATAAACAGGATTAATAAAGATATAAAAATTATAATATTAACTTCACATAACTCCGAGCAGGAAGTGTCGGAGTCCATAAAAGCAGGTGCAAGAGCTTATTGCAGTAAAGATATTAATCCCGACAGGCTTGCAGATATTGTAAATATGGTTATGGACGGTGCTTTATGGTTTGACCCAAAAGTAGCCGATACTGTTTTGAACTTAATTTCTGCTCCTAAGAAAAATGTAAAAATAAAAGATGATTATAATCTTACTGACCGAGAACATCAGGTATTGCAATATATATGCGACGGGCTGAATAACACTGAAATTTCAAAACTGCTTGATGTAAGTATTAACACAGTTAAAGTCCACGTAAGCAGTATTATTCAAAAACTTGGTGTTGATGACAGAACTCAGGTTGTTGTTAAAGCGCTAAATAAATAATGATTTGAATAGTCCTTTAAAAAATTTTCTGTCAAACGAAAAGAAAATTCTTTTATAAATCAAGACTATATTTGCCCTGTTTAATTTTTCCTTAAAATACTGCTCATTTTCTTTAATAAATTTAAACATTTGGCTTCTGATTTTTTTATTGTTTCTAAAATATTTATTTTGGGTATGTTCTTTAAAATATTTTTTATTTCCCATAATAGGATTAGCCAAAGAATAATTAGAATTGTGGCGTCTATAGGCAAATAAAACCTTTTCAATTACTGCACTTGAGCCGATTAAATGGCAGAAAGAAAAAATAAATTTATCTGCTGTTATTTTTAACTTTTTGGAGTTTTCAAGCAATAAAAGCATATCGCAGACAGATTTTCTCATCATAGCAGATGAAGTCGGGCCCCAGTGCCAAGAGGCAAAACTATATTTGTCATTATCTAATACTTTTACACTTGTTTCCGTTGTATTGATTGAATTTGCGCTTCTATATTCGTTTAATTCTTCATACGATTTTAATTTGATTTCAAGGTTTTCATTTATTTTAACGGGGCTGTCAGGGGAGTTAATTGTGTGCAAAACATTGTTTTTATCAATTTCAGCTTGAGCGCAAGTTGTAAGAGCAACAGGGGTTTTAAGATGAGTTTCCATGTGTATTGTGCAGTATTCGGGAAAAAGCATATCATCGCCGTCTATTGCACATACAAATTGACCTGATGCAGACTTTAATCCTTTTAAAAATGATTGAAACTGCCCGATATTTGTTTCATTTTGAAGAAATTTAATATCAAGGTCGGCATTTTGTGAAATAAAATCAATAATTTTTTCTTTTGTATTGTCTTTAGAGTTGTCATCAACAACGATTATTTCAAAGTTTTTATATGTTTGATTTTTAATGCTTTTCAAGCAATCACACACAAAATCTTCAAAATTGTGTGTGATTACAATAAAAGATACTTTAGGTAAATTTAAAAAATCTTCCATTATTCTAAACAATAGCTTTTTCTATACGATATTTTACTTTATCTTTTCCTAAAACTTCAAGGATTACGCCCATATCGGCGCCGTGGGTTCTGCCAGTCAGGGCAGCTCTTACTGTCCACATTGTTTCTTTAGGTTTAATTCCAAAGTTTTCTTTAAAATATGCTCTGAAATCAGCCAATTGCTCGTGCAATTTTTCTTCGTTGTTAAAGTCATAACCGTCTAATTGAGAGTCAAAATATTTCAATATATTTTGAGCCTGCTCAGTTGTGATGTTCTTTTCCTTAACGCCATCTTCATACTCAACATCTTTGCCGAAGAAATATGCGACATCGTTTGTTAAATCGGATAATATTGTAATAGGTTCGCGGGTTGCTTCTATTATTTTTTCAAGCTGAGCTTCAGTTATTTCATTTAAGTCATATTTACTCAAATACGGCTTTGCCAACTGTGTAAGCTTTTTAATATCCATTTTCTTAATATATTGACCGTTCATCCAGTTTAATTTGTCATATTCAAATATTGAGTTAGAAGAAGAAACTTCGTTAATTCTGAAATCTTGTGCAATTTCATCCAGAGTTTTAATTTCCTGCCCGTCAGACGGAGCCCAGCCTAACAGAGCAACAAAGTTTAACAGTGCTTCTGTTAAATATCCTTTTTCAACGAACTCCGAAACCGCAGTTGCGCCGTGGCGTTTGGAAAGTTTGCTTCTGTCGGGTGCAAGTATCATGCCTAAATGTCCAAACCTTGGTACTTCAGCACCCAACGCTTCATATATTAATATTTGTTTAAACGTATTTGAAATATGGTCTTCTCCCCTTATAATGTGGGATATTTTCATTAACATATCATCAATAACGACGGCAAAATTGTAAGTAGGAGTTCCGTTTGATTTCATAATTACAAAGTCGCCGATTAAACTTGTATCTTGATGCAAGTCGCCTTTTACAAGGTCGTCAAAATGTATTATCGGTGAGTCATGGAATGCTTTTTGCGCTTTTGATATTGAAAAGCGAATAGCGGGTTTTCTGCCCTCTGCTCTATATTTAGCCTTTTGTTCCTCTGTTAAATTTTCGCATTTTTTAGAGTAAACATAAGCGCGTTTAGCCTTTGTAGCTTCTTCTTTTTCGGCTTCAAGTTCTTCTGGAGTGCAGAAGCATTCATAAGCGAAACCTTTATCCAAAAGCATTTGAGCGTACTTAGGATAAATGTCAAATCTTTCTGATTGAGTATAAGGGCCGTAAGCTCCGCCAACATCTGGGCCCTCGTCCCAGTTCAAGCCCAGAGCTTTTAAGCTGTCAAAAATGTTATCTATATATGCCTGACTTGTTCTTTCAGCGTCCGTATCTTCAATTCTTAAAACATACTTTCCGCCGTTTTTCTTAGCGAATAAATAGTTAAACAAGGCTGTTCTTGCCGTTCCTATATGCAGATTACCGCTTGGTGACGGTGCAATTCTGACTCTAATTTCGTCCATTTTTCTCTCCATTTATCCTGTTATAATTTAATTTTATTACAAAAAAATTAAAAAATAAAAACTATTCAAAACAAATAAAACAAATAATATAAACAAAATAAAGAAAACAAATAATATAAAAATTGCGTCCTGTCGCTGCGTATAGATAACTTCTAAACTCGGCTCGAGCTGCGGAACTCGCCTCACTTTGTGAGGCTCAAACAGTCCTCGCTTTGACACTGCCTCGCAAAGAAGTTTAACTATACTCCGCAATGGACTTTAATTTTTATATTATTTGTTTTTTAAAGTTCTAACAAATCAAAAAAATAAAATCCTCTGCTCGGTATTTGTTTCTATATTGCTAAACTCTGCCAAAGGCTCCGCTAAAATACGCTCCGCCTTGACGTTGCAGAGTTAAGCAATAAAAACGAAACAGAATACAGGCTTTCGGATTTTATTTTTTTTGATTTATTTATAATTCTTACAGTAAAGATAGAAACGCAGTATCGGTTTTCAAACTTACTATCTTTATTGGAGTTTATTTTATATAAAAAAAAGCCCCTTATTCGGGGGCTTTTTTTAAAGTTGGAAATATCATTATTTCTTAGCTATATATTTTTTCTCGCCAGTTGAGTTAGCGTGTTTAGGTTCAGCTTTACCCAAAGTCCATCTTAAACCAGCTTGGAACCCAACACCGCTTCTACCGCCAGCAGTAAAGAAGGTCTGGAAGAAACCAGTTAATCTTTCACCCCAAGTTTTTCTGATACCAAAACCATATTTAACAAATGGTTTAACACTTAACTCAGGTAGTGTTGCATCAGAAGCATTAAATTCTGTTTTATCTAAAACATTCCAAACAACACTAACACCAGCATAAGGCTGCCAGCCGTTATTTAAGTTTCCTATAAATTTCAAACCAGGTTCAAAAGCGATAGCGTGTAAAGGATCACCATTAACTCTTATTCCAGATGAGGTTGTATAATCAAAAGTATTAACAAAAGAATAAGACATCATATAGCTTGGCTGGATAATAAATCTACCCTCAGCTAATTCCCAGTTATAACCAGTTTTAGCAGCGATACCAGACATTAATAAAGAAAAATCATCATTACCATATCTAGTATCAGCGTTAGCGATATTAGAACCAACGTTAGCTGTAATACCAGCGAAGTAGTTATCTTTATAAGCCATACCGACTAAACCAAGAGTAGCGCCGTTTTGATAAATACCAATACCGTCATAAGCCTGGTGAGAACCGTTGTAACCCAAGTATGCACCAAACATACCGTCCCAACCGTGACCTAACTCCATAAGTTCACTTTCAGCGCCGAAGAAAGAGCCCCAAGCGACATTAGAAACTTTAGGCCCGTGATTAAGTTTAACATTTTCGAAAGTTGCATAAGGTCTAAACCAAGCAGAAGTGTTGTCGTAAGGAGTATTAGTCGGATCAAAGACTAAGTTAGAGTCAGAAGCTGCGTATTTATTTCTATTTTTTAAAGCTTGACGTTGAGCCTTAGTCATTAACATATACATATCCATGTTGCGGAATGCTTCATCGTAGGAATTTAACTGAGTTAAATAACCGCCGATTTGAGCAGCGATAGGAGCAGCCATAACAGCGGGGTTAAAATCATGGTAGCTGTTACCACTTGGAGCAATTGATATTCCGTTAGAATCACTAGTTGCGGTAAACCACCTTAAAGGTGATAATACATCTTTAGAAATCCCTTCTTTAATACTTAAATCGTAGTTAACAGCGTCAGTTCCGTTAAATCCCAAAGCAGATTTAAGTTGTTTTTTAGTATAATAATGGCTTTGACTGTTCAGCGTATCAGGAATAATATTAAAGTCTTCTAAAGTTACTTGAATACCCGAAGGATTTGGACTCAATGATGCGCTGTTACCGTTTTTAAACACATCTGTTTGACCAGTTGCCATACTTAAATCAGAAGCAAGTAATGAACCGTTTGTTAAAGTAGTATGATTGCTTAAATCTTCAAATTTTCCATTAGCAGCATCCAAGCAAGAATTTTCTCCTACTGTAAAATTATATGTTTCACCATAAGTAGTTCCTTGTCCGAGGTGAAGTTTACCGCCATTTTCCATTTTAATTGTTCCGTCAATCTTACCCTCGTTGTTAACGGTTGTTTTTTCACCTTTAATGGTTACTTCACTACCTTTATCACCTAAAGTACCTGTAGAATTAACAACAACGTTACCTTGAGTTTCTTCATTTCCGCCAATTGTACCATTTTTTATTGTACCTGATGAATTAACAACCAAGTCGCCTGTAACTTCGCCCTCATCATTTCCAGTGTTAGTTAATTCTTGTTTTTGTAAATCTATAACACCGCTATTATTAATTGTTGAGTTATCAAGGTCAATGCCGCCTGTAATATTACCAAAGTTATTAACTGTTGTATTACTTCCCTCTATGGATATGCTAGGTTCTTCATTAACACCGATAGTACCACCTTGGTTGTTAGTAATCACACCGCCTGTTGAATTGATTTCAGATTCTATTTTACCGCTGTTAACAACATTTCCGCCTTGGTTAAAGAGAGAACCGCTGCCGCCATCACCGCCTTTAATTGTTGCGTTAGCTTCGTTATAAATAGTACTGCCCTCTCCATTAACAACCGTACCAGAAATTTCACCCTTTGCTTCGTTATAAATAGTACCGCCGTTTTGGTTTTGGAGTCCTTTTTCTGCCCCCTCAGGTTCAATTCCGCTGTTTGTAATTTTACCTGAGTTATGGATAACACCGCCGTCATTAAAAAGATTTCCTTTTATTTCACCTTTACTTTCACTTTCTCCACCATTAGAACCGTTATTTATAGTACCTTTGTTGGTAAACTCACCTTGTTCATTTGTTATTTTACCTTCATTATTGATGGTTCCGCCTTCTTCGTTTTTAATATAACCGTTTGTTTCGTTAGTGATTTCTCCGCCCTCTTTAACATTGAGAGTTCCGCCGTCTTTTACGTTATATCCCCCGTTATCTTTGTTTGTGGTTTTTCCTGATACATCGGTTACGCCTCCAACATTTATAGGACCGCTGTTTGTGGTATCTCCGCCCATACTAAATCCCGCATTTGCAGGTAAAATTGAACTGTATTGAAATGCCATGCCTAAAAGCAATACTGCTATTAACACTTTTCTCTTCTTCATCTTTAATTCCTCTTTCACGTCTTAATCTTTTTAAGCATAAAAATTAACCTTAAATGTGTCTATTAAGACTAATTTTTAATTTATCATGTCATGTTATAACTAATTTGTCAAGAAAATTAATTTTATTAAAATCTTTTATCCTTTGGTTTAGACTGTATTCTTAAAAAAAAGGTTATATATGGGTGAAATATCACAAAAATTAGGTTTAAGAATTAAAGAGCTGAGGGAAAGAAATCATTTAACTCAGTTTAAACTTGCCGAGCTTATTAATATGGAGCCTTCTAATCTTTCTAAAATAGAACGCGGTATTCAAATGCCTAAGGAAGAAACACTTGAAGCTATTATTAAGGTGCTTAATATTGAATTAAAAGAATTATTTGATTTTCAACATTTTATGGAGCACGAGGATATATTAAAAATACTTATTGATATTTTAAAAAATTCAAACTTACAAGAACTTAGAGCTTATTATAAAATGATTAATTCTGTTCGCGATTTGAATAATGTATAAAAAAAGACCTGTTAATTAACAGGTCTTTTTTATAATTTATTTATTATTGTCATAATGTAAAACAACTTCGCCTTTTTCAAGCGTCTTTTGAACATCTATAATACGCTGATTTGAGCTTCCAATCCAGCATAAATTATTGTCGTTCAATGCTTTTATAAATCTTCCATCTACAAGAACATCAATATACTTCATCTTAGGATTTTGCTTGAATTCTTCCCATAAAAATCCTGTATAAACCCAAACTGTTTTACCTGGGTATTGTTCTTTGACTTTTCGCATAAGACGGAAAGTTTCACCACGGTTAAACGGGTGCAGAGGGTCACCGCCCGAAAATGTTATTCCCGATATATACGGTTTATCAAGCGCTTCAAAAAGCTCATTTTCAGCTGCCTCATCAAAAGGAAGCCCCCCTGTTATATCCCAGGTGACGGGGTTTTGACATCCCTCACATTGGTGGTTGCACCCTGCAACCCACAATACAACCCTTAGCCCGTCGCCGTTTAGCATATCATCTTTTGTTATATTATGGTAATTCATATCTTTACATACTTACTCTGTCTTTTATCTCTTCCATTTTTGCTTCGTTAAGACGAGTATCACCTTTTACTCTGGAGTATGAAAGATAACCGTTCATCCTATCTATTTTTGTTAAATTTCTGCTTCCGCATTTCGGGCAGACATCCATGTTTAGTTCTTGGTGTCCGCAATCATCACAGTATGAAAGCGACAAGTTGACACCTTCATAAAATCCCATATCCATTGCTCTTTCAATCAAGGTTCTGATTGCTTCTTTGTTGTAAGAAACAGGATATTTTACATACTGGATTTTACCGCCGTTCATTAAGTTCCAAAATCTGTTTTCCAAATCCTGCTTTTGTATTGGTGTTATATTTTCCGTTACGTGGCAGTGGAAGCTGTTGGAAACATATCCTCTATCTGATACATTCGGAACTATACCGTATTTTTCACGGAATTGAGTTACCTGCAACCCGCATAAGCTTTCAGCAGGGGTGCCGTATAGTGCGTATAAGTTTCCGTCTTCTTCCTTGAACTCGTTTACACGTTTATTAATAAATTCCATTACTTCAACGGCAAATTGACCGTCCTCTACAAGTGATTTACCATTATGGATTTGTTGAAGTTCATTTAATGCCGTAATACCAAATGAAGCTGTTGCAGCCTTTAATAACGGTTTAATTTTGTCGTGGAAGCCTAAGTGACCGCCGTAAAATCCGCCTTCGCAGTATGCAAGAGGGTTCGTTGAAGCACGCATTTCACCCAAGTAATCGTAAGTTCTTATATGGATTTTTCTGATTAACTGCAAATAGTAATCAAGAACTTCATAAAAGTCTTTGCTTTCTTTTTTAGCTTTTGCATAAATCATAGGTAAATGCAAGCTGATAGCGCCGATATTAAACCTTCCTACAAATATAGGTTTATCGTTTTCATCAGCAGGCTTCATTCCGCCTTTTTCATACCATGGAGATAAGAAAGCTCTGCAGCCCATTGGGGATACTACTCTTTTATATTTTTTATACATACTTGCAACATAACCGTCGCCAGTTAAACTTAACCAGTCGGGGTACATTGACTTTTGCGAGCATTCTAAGCCTGCTTCAAATACATCTTCTAACACTCCGCCTTTGCCGTGGAGCTCTTTATCATATAAGAATACAAGTTTCGGGAACAGTACGGGTTTTTTGCATTCTTTCTTTCCTTGTCCGTTCTTTCTTGTATTTAATGCCGATATTGAAGCCATTTTTTCATATTCGCTTGTCCCTAACCCAAAGGTTATTGTTATAAACGGATAATCGCCTCTTGATGAAGCAACGGTATTAAATTTATATTCCCAGCCTTGGAAGCCTTGGTCAAAATCTGTTTGAACATCATTTAACGCTTCTTTTCTTGCTTGTTCAAAATTTAAACCCATTGAAATATAACGCTCATACTGTTTGTTATATGTTTTTTCAGCATAAGGCGCAAGTAATTTATCGACTTCGGGAACTGTAAATCCGCCGTATTGCTGGCTTGCTGCTGCCATTACGATGTCGCCTATTACGTCAAATGCTACGGCTAAAGTCTTTGGTTCATTGTACCAAAGGTTGCCCATTTCAAATCCGCCTTTTAATACTTCTGCTACATCAAATAAACAGCAGTTCATTGTGTCACGTCTTGCTGACATATCATGAATATATATATATCCGTCACGGATTGCCTGTAAATCTTCAACTGTTAAGAAGAATTTTTTGTATAATTCTTTATTTAATTGATTAAATATTAATGAACGTTTTGTTGATACTAAAGCTGAATCGGAGTTTGAGTTTTCCTTATCACCGATATACATTATTTTTTGGCTTTCTTGATATACTTTATCAAGCATTCTTACAAAGTCTTGCTTGTAATTACGATAGTTTCTGTAGCTTTGGCATACTTTAGGGTTAACGTTTTCCAGTGCTTCTTCTACTATATTATGCATTTCTTGAATTTGTATTTCATTATGTCCGCTGTTTTTCACTTCTTTTTCAACAATAGAACAAATATCATTTAATTGTTCTTCTGTGAAATCAATTAACACACGTCTTGCCGATTTTTTTACGGCATTTACAACTTTTTGCAGGTCAAATTTTTCTTTAGTGCCGTCTTTTTTTACAACATACAGCTGTTCTTTTTCTAAATTTGCCATGACTTATCCCTCACCTTCTCCAAAGTAACCAAAAATACGTAATAAATTACGCATTTTTAGTTTTCTTATTTTTTCCCAAATCTCACAATTTGTTTTTTTATTTTACAATATTTTTTTAATAATGTAAATAAAAATATATACTTTAGATATTATTTTTTTTAACTACGTTGTTGATGCTTCATCAAAAGATTGCATATATTTTTTATTTTCTTCAAATCTTTGCTGTATTCTTTCATTTAATGTTGGAAAATCATTTTGTGAATATCTTTGCATTTCAGCTATAACCATATCAGCATTGATTTTTTGCCCAGGCACCAGTTTGTGATTTTTTGCCTGACTTACAAATAATTCCAATTCCGCAGGTGTAAATACATACAAGTTATCTTTCATAAATTTTGTAACTTTAGAATAATCAAAATCTTTTGTACTTTCCTGTTCATCATACTTGTAAAGTGTGTATTTTATCATATCTCCTACGGCAAAATCTTTCATATCGCCGACAGCTAATTTAAAATCGGCTCTGCCTGGACGTAACAGTGCTGCATCAATTAATTTCGGATTATTAGCTGTACCTATCCAAACAGCACCTTTTTGAGCACATTTATCTGCACAGCTTAACATAGCCCTTACTTCTTTTATGCATTCGGGATTATCTATTCTGTCCATAAAGAAGTTATCAACATCATCTTTAAAGTTTATTACGGTATATTTCCCTGTTTTATTAAAGTTTTCTTCTGCTTTTGCAAATGCTTGTTTTATATTTCTGACATTTTGAGCGTGGTTATTACCGTTTAATTCAACATCTTCAACTTTTATACCGAGATATCTTAAATGTTCGCAGACTTTTTCAGCCATATAAGATTTTCCTCCGCCTGTCGGGCCGTATAATAATACTCCATTTGGAATTTCGGCATGATAGCTTATATATTTATCATATTGTTTAGCAGCAAGCGGAGCTATTAAATCTACTGCGAGTCTGTATTTTTCAACTCCGTAGCCTTGTACGGCATTTAATCCTATTTCATGCCCGTCGTTTGTGGGTTTTATAGCAGCTAAATTCATAAATCCATAATAATATTTTTTTGCACCTTCATAAGAAATTCTTAAATCTTTGGAAATTTGATTAATAGAATCTTCTGTTTCCTGCTTAACTCTTGCTTCTTCTTCAAGTCTTTGTTTTTCTTGACGGTTGCCTTGGTAAACGGCTGTGCCTATTACTCCTGCATATAATACTATATATCCTAAAATAAAAGGATCTATAAAACCGAATGAGGGTGATTTTCTGCCTTTTTGAATGCCGATAAGTGCTTTGCCATAACTGCCGTTTGACTGTTCTATGTTTGGTTGTGATATTGTATTTTCAACTTTTAACGGTTGATTTTGTTTTATTTGATTTGTGCGTATATGGTTTGCTCCGTTTATTGCGCTTATAATCATAATATCCCTTTCTTGTTTAATATTTCTTGAGCTTCTGCCAATAAATTATCACGTTTTGGCGAGTCTTTAAATCTCTTTATTAAGTCAATATATTTATTCCAAACGGAAATATCATCTTTTATTGAAGGAATTGTTACTATTTGATGTTCCATTCTTCCCATTCTGGTAACTGCATTGTCTGCTTTTGTTATGTCGACAGCTTCTGCTATCCACGTGAAACCGCGTTTTCTGCAATCCTGCATTTTAATTAAAGAGCTTACAACACTGCTTGTTTTACCGCCGCTTAAATTTCTATCGCTTGCTATTTGGTCTAAATCTCTTACTACTATTGCTGTTCTTTGTTTTGTTGTATTAAATCTTTCCTCTGCTTTGTGTATTAAATCAACTATCGCACTGCTTATTTCATTTAAAGGTGTTTCTTTTGCCCTCGGAGCTTGCTCTATTTTATATCCTGCTTTTTCTAAATCACCAAGAAAACTTTTAATTGTTTCTTCTTTTCCTATTGAATTTGGCCCATAAAAGCATATTCCATTAACGCTTGCTTCTCCGTGTTCTGCAACATCTTTAATTAAAAAGGTTTTAGCATTTTCTACCATTTCACTTGTTATTGTTTTTTGCGGTATTTGAACATTATTTTGCACATTGTTTTCTATATTTTGTACTCCGCTTTGGATTACTGCCTTGCCTTCTTTAAGAACAGCTGCTTGATTTTTTTTGATTAATAATGCTGTTAATAATGCTCCTGCTGCTATTGCGAAGCCTATTATAAATTTTTTATTTTTCTTAATTTTTTCTTTTATGCTTTGAAGTTCAAACTTATCTGTACTTGGTTGATTAAGGCATGGTTTTGCAGCGGTCTGCGTTTTTAGTTTAATATCCCTAAAAACGTTACTATGTGAGTAATTCTCCCCAAAAGAAACTTTCATGTTTATAAATTCCCCTCATATTACATTTTTTATTTTATCAAATTCTGTAATAATAAATATTAGCAGTATATAACTTTGAAATAATAATTTACATAAATAGGTTATTTTTGGACTAATTGCCAAAAGTTATCATATATTTTAAAATTAGCGTATGAATTTAGCAGGTTATATTTTTAAGAGGATTATTCAAACGATACCGTTATTGTTTATGGTGTCGATAATAAGTTTTTTCCTGATAAGGCTTGCACCTGTTGATCCGCTTGCCGAACTTAAATTAAATCCTTCTATTACACAAGAAACTCTTGATTATGAGGTTCAGCGTTTAGGACTAGATAAACCTGTTATTGTTCAATATGGACTTTGGCTAAAAAGTTTTGTTAAGGGCGATTTAGGTTATTGCACTACGGGCGAAAAGGTATCTGATAAACTTTTAGAGCGTATTCCTAATACTCTTTTACTTACTGGATTTGTTATTATTTTTACGTGGCTTGTTGGTATTCCGCTTGGTATAGTTGCTGCCCTTAATTGGCGAAAGCCTGTTGATAGAATTTTAACTATACTTTCAAGTATAGGAATGGCAATTCCTTCTTTCTTTTTTGCCCTTTTGTTATTGATATTTGCCGTAAAAACAGGCTGGTTCCCAACGGGGGGAATTACAAGTTATAATTATTCCGAAATGACTCCGTTTCACAAGGTTTTAGATGTGTTTCATCATCTGGTTTTACCTGTTGTTGTGCTTTTTACTATTTCACTGTCAGGACTTCAACGTCAAATGAGAGGCAATTTACTTGACGTGCTTGAAGCTGATTATGTTAAATATGCTCGTGCTAAAGGTTTGAGCGAAAATAAAGTTATTTATAAACACGCACTTAGAAACGCTATTAATCCTATGGTTACTTTATTAGGGTTTGAATTTGCTTCACTTTTAAGCGGGGCTGCCCTAACAGAGTATGTTTTTCAATTTCCTGGGCTTGGCAGACTTATTTTAGAAGCTGTTATGAAGTCTGATATTAATCTTGTTATGGCTTCTTTGATGATAGGTACAGTTATGCTGGTTTTGGGCAATCTGATTGCCGATATTCTCTTAAAATTGGTTGACCCTAGAGTGGAGGTTTCTTAATGCCTGCATTGCCTGAGTTTAACGATATTCGAGATAAAAATATTTTTCAAAGCATAATGCAGGATAAATTTGCACGTATTGCGTTTTTTGTGCTTTTGTTTCTTTATATATCTGTATTTTTAGCGTCTTTTATAAGTCCATATCCTAAAGATTATTCAAATCGAAATAAGGCTTATGCACCACCATCTAAAATATATATTATTAACGAAAAAGGCAGACTTTGCGCACCTTATACATACAATTACATTCGCAGTTTTGATAAAGAAACTTACGATACTAAATATACTGAGGATAGGACTCATAAGTATAAAGTTAAGTATTTTGCAAAGTGCGAAAAATATAAATTATTTGGATTAATTCCATTTAACAGGCATTTTTATAATGTTGAAAAGGATGGTGAACTCTATCTTTTAGGAACGGATATTAACGGACGTGATAATTTTTCAAGACTTTTATACGGCGGTCAGATTTCTTTAACAATAGGCTTTTTGGCATTATTGGTATCGTTTCCGCTTGGAATGCTTTATGGCGGAATTTCAGGTTATTTTGGCGGCAAAACTGATTTTATTATGATGAGGATAGCTGAAGCAATAATGTCTATACCGAGTTTTTACCTTTTAATAATTCTTGCAGCGATATTACCAGCTAATATGACAAGTATTCAGCGTTTTGCTTTGATAGTCGTTATTCTTGCTTTGATTGGCTGGGCAGGATTTTCGAGAGTGGTAAGAGGTATGGTGCTTTCTATCAAAAAAAGAGAATTTGTAACCGCCTCTGAGGCAATGGGCGCTTCTGCTTTCAGAACAATTGTTTTTCATATTCTGCCTCAAACATTAAGTTATGTTATTGTGGCAATGACTTTAAGTGTACCGTCTTATATTTTGTCAGAGTCGGGATTAAGTTTTTTAGGACTTGGTATTCAACAGCCCGACGCAAGCTGGGGTAATATGCTGAAAGAGGCGCAAGAATTTGCTAATGTCGTTTCTCGTCCTTGGCTTTTAACTCCAGGTTTTTTAATTTTTGTTGCAGTATTAGCCTTTAATTTAATTGGTGATACAATTAGAGATGCGTTGGATCCTAATAGTAGAGAAAGATAATTAAATGACAAACTTTTTACATTATTTTCAAATAGCGGACTCTGATATATTAATCAGAATTATTGTGTCAATTATTTTGGGCTTTTCTATCGGCTTAGAGCGTGAGCTAACCAATAAGTCTGCTGGTTTAAGAACTCAAATTATGGTATGCCTAGGTTCTTGTATTTTTACAATTTTATCAATATACGGATTTTCAACGGCAGTAAGCCTTTATCCTATGGGCGACCCTGCTAGAGTTGCTGCTCAAATAATTACTGGTATAGGTTTTATCGGTGCTGGTACTGTTTTAAGACAGGGGCTAACTGTTACAGGGCTTACTACGGCTTCTACTTTATGGATTGCAGCTGCTGTCGGTATGGCTTGCGGATGCGGTAAAATCAGTATTGCAGTTGTCTCTGCTATTCTTGCTATCGCTATTCTTGTTTTAATCCGTATTTTTGAATTTAAAATATTGCCTGGAAATCTTAAACACATGCGTAAAGTAAAGATATCTTTTATATGTAAATATAGTGATTACGAGGAAATTTATAAGAAACTTATTAATGCCTTTCCTGAAATTGTTGATTATAGCCATAAAACGGCTGATGAGGAGGCAGATTTAATTAAAATTTCTGCAAAAGTCTGCAGTTGTGATAAATCCCCCGTGCTTTGTATTTATAAAAAACTTGAGGATATTAAAAATTTACATTCTGTTAGTGTTAAAGAGATTTTTGATTAATTCTTAAAAAAAATGTTATAATTATATTGGTTGATTGAAGTATGGAAAAAACAGAAAAATTATATTCCGATATTCCGCCGACAAGGCTGAGACACCGTAAAGAAAAGTTTAGAAAAGCACATAACTATGCATTTTGGACTTGGGTTGCAGATGTTGTATTTTTTAGAATGCTCTCTCACCGATTTTATGCACTTAGAATTAAAAATCTTGAAGCGTTTAATGAAAAACGAGATAAAAACTTTCCGAGCATTATTTATGCTCCTCACATGAATTGGTGGGACGGAATTGTTGGGTATAATCTTATGCGCAGAGCTTTTAAGGTTAAACCGCGTATGATGATTGAAGAAATGAACAGATTTCCGCTGTTTTCTTTTATTGGTGCTTTTCCTGTTAATAAAGCTTCGGCTCAAGCTGTTATGATTTCTTTAAAATATATTGTGGATAACTTAAAAGAGCCTGATTTGGGATTTTGGATTTTTCCGCAGGGTATTGTTAAACCGCCGAATTTTAGACCTATTGAATTTCAAACAGGCTTGGCTTATATAGCTCAAAATGTCGCTAAAAAACACGGCGGAGTTAATCTTATTCCGCTTGCTGTTAATTATACCTTTTTACGTGAAGATAGACCTGAATGCTTAGCTCAAGTTGGTGAACCTATTATTATTACTTCTGAAAATGCTGATTTCGACAGGCATGAGTTTACAGTTAAACTTCAAAAAGAGTTTGAAAACCTTTGTGATGAACAATTGCATTCTTTTTCTAAAGGTGAAGTTACTGGTTATGAATACATTTTTAGACAAGATTTGCCTTGGAATAGAAAAATTGAGAAAAAACTCAAAAATATTGCTATGAAAAATGTTGTTCAAGAGTAAATTTTATTAATTTGGGAAATATCCTATGTAGGGCAGGTTCCTAAAATAACCTTTGTAATCTAAGCCGTAGCCTACTACAAATTTATCATCTACCTCAAAACCGTAATAATCAGGCTCTATTTCTACCTGTCTTGCACATTTTTTATTCAATAACGATACAAATAAGACTTTTTTAGGATGATGTTTTATTTTAAATAAATCTGTTAAAAATCTTGCTGTAAGCCCTGTATCTATTATATCTTCAACAATTAACACATTTTTGTCCGCTAAGTTTGGCAGTGTTAAATCAATTGCCTGCAGATTATTTGATGATTTTGTTTCGTTTCCGTAGCTTGATATTCTAATAAATTCCATTTGCACCATGTTTTTTAAATGTTTAACTAAGTCAGCGCAAAACATAACAGAACCTTTTAATACACAAATTACATATATTTCTTCATTTTGCGGAAAATTTTTTTCTATATCTCGTGACAGAATCTTTAATTTTTCTTGTATCTCGGCTTCACTTATTAAAACTTTAATATTTTTTAATGCTTTATCATTTTCAATCATTATTTATTTTCTCCATGGTGAGCTTATATTGCGGAACATCATCAGCTCTAAGCTTTTCGCTGACTCCGCATTCTATTGCCCATAATACTTCTTTATCTTTACAAAGTAAAAGTATTTTATCTCTGTCGTGTTCTGGAATATTTTTATTTATAAAATATTTTTTTAACTTCATTTTCCCCTGCATGCCAAAGGGCTGGATTATATCTCCGTTTCTGCGGGTGCGCAAAGTTAAAGGGAACATTTCTTGTTTTATATCAACATAAGCTTTTGGAGTTATTGCTTTTGGATATTTTTCAGGTTTTTCATTGTTTTTTTCAATTTTTACTTTATATTTTCCGCCTATAATATATTCGCCTGTTGTATTAATTTTAACTTCTTCTTCTATTTTTTCATAATTATCTGAATGAATGAAATACGTATATTTATGTGATACAAAAAGCCACAGGTCATTTGTTATTGAGAGCGTTTTACCTGTTTTTGAGTTTCTGTTTTCGGAAATAAAGTTTATTAATTCCTGTATTTTGCTAAAACTTGGCTCAAGTTCATTTTTTACCAGCAGTTTATACACAAAATGCTGTTTTATTGCAGAGTTTAATATTAAAAAGTTTTGTGTAAGCCATTTATTGCCTATGGTTATTTGCTTTTCAATATTTTCCATTAGTTCGTTTATTACTTTGTTGTTGCCTGAAGCTATTTCGGCAAGAGTTATTAATGAGTTCTCTATATTTGGATTAATTAATTTTATTGCGGGCATGATGTTGTGACGGATGTTGTTGCGTGCATATTTTGTATTTACGTTGCTTGAATCGTTATTTGGATATAATTCATTTTTTATGCAGTATTCTTCTATATCTTTGCGTGAAAAATTTAATATGGGACGTATTACTTTAAACCCGCCTAAGTCACGGACTTCGCGTATACCTTCAAGTCCATTTAGTCCTGTTCCTTTAATAATTCTATATAAAATTGTTTCTGCATTATCGCTTTTGGTGTGGGCGGTTAAAATTGCGTCAGCCTCAAATTCTTCTGCACAGCGTTTAAAAAAGTCATATCTCATTTCTCTAGCAATAAGCTCTGAGGCTTTCATGCCCTCTGCCAGAGTATCTGATATAAACGTAATATCATTTTCTTCACAAAATGCAAGACATCTTTCTTTTTCGGCTTCCGATTCTTTTCCACGCCAGTTGTGATTTAAGTGCGCAGCGACAAGTAAAAATCCGTACTCATGCGAAAGTTTATTCATTATATCTAAAAGGCACATTGAATCCCAACCACCCGAAAAGCCTACTATAATTGTGCTTTCACAGCTGATATTTATATATTTTTCCAGTATATTTTTTACTGTTTCTTTCATATTTTTATTATATCAGATTTTCTCTTGTTTGGATTTGATGTTCTTTATTATATTTATCAAGCGCTTTAGCGCAAGCAGTTAAATCCCAAAATTCATTTTTTATGCTTATAAATCCTCCGTATGGAACTGCCATTTTATTTTCCATGTTTTTAGGTATAAAAAGCCATTCTCTAAAATTCAAATTCCCTTCATCTTGGCATTCATCGTAGTTTACAAGCAAAGTCTTTTGTTCATAATTATCTGAAAATAAAATGCTTGTGGGGGCATATATTCCGTGCCAGATGTATCTTCTCAGTTTATCATTATAAAAACTTGATATTTCTTCGTGTTCAGAGGGGATATAAAGTAATTCGCCAGCTTTATTTAACTCTGAGCGCATATATTGTATGTTGTTATCCCAATAATATGTATTAACATTTTGCCAGAGCGTTTGGGTTATACTGCACATTAAAACTATGCAAATTAAATTTAAATACTTATTTGGATTTTTAACTCCGCCAAACCTGTCTGTTAAATACATTATTATAAATACTATAGGCATAATGTAGCATGGAATTGTTCTAAAATGCTGTTCCCACATGGGATATACAGACATTAGAGGGGTGTTATATAATCTTATTAATAAATATACATATATTAATGAAATTAAAATTATACTTATAATACCAAGTTGTTTCTTTTTAAATGCAATTATTACAAGCAAGATAACCGTTACAATTGTAATTAATAAATTCAAATCAAGGCAGTAGGGAATAAAATCGTGAGCTTCTTTTAAAAATCTTAAAAGTTCACTGCTTTCATTTGGAACTTTAATCATATAAACGATATTAAAAAGGGATGCAAATAAAGCGCCCCAGCCTATTATAGTTTTAATTAGCTGGGTTTTATCGTCGTCATTTTTTAAGGCATAGTAAAAAGAAGCTATAAAAAAGATTATGCCTAAAACTGCAATATACTCATAAGTCGCAAACATCATTGTTATAAGGAATATAATTGCGAAAATATCTTTTTTTGTATATTCTATTTCGCCAGCAAGGTAATTCCATAAAATAAAACTGAGCATAGAGCCAAGCAGGCTTTCTACTACAGAAAATATTGAAAATGTTATATTTATAGCTCCATATATAAATAAAGACCAGAAAAATATATCAAATCTTTTTGTCCGCTTTGACAGTTTATAATTCCAGATAAGCGCCAAAAATGGAAGTACAAACTGAGCAAAGGTATATATCATCATAAGTGCTTTTTTGCTGTGAATAAATAATATTTCATAGCAGAAAGTTGTAAATAACTGAGGGATTGCAAGCATAAAAAATCTGGGGTGAGCTGGGTCAAATGTAATAGCTAATTTATGATTTGCCATATTTTCAAGCTGCATTATCATATAAAACCCGCCGTCCTCATACATTCCGCGCATGGTAATAGAAGCATATACAATATATACTATGCTTACAGCAATGAAAATCCATTTTAGTATTATAAATTGTTTGCTTTTAATGATTTCTTCCATATTCGAATTATAAACTTTTCGGTAATGAAATACTATAGAAAATAAATTAAAATTAACAAATAATGTCAAAATGTAAGCACTCATGCCTTGGCGTGAAGCCTGAACAATAGTGCAAAACATATTATAGGAAAGGAGATTAACTATGCTTTATAAAACTCTTGAAGTGGAAGATTTAATTGATTTAAAAGAAGCAGATAGAGAAATGATAGATTTAATGGAGAATAACGGTGCGCATTTGAAACTGGTTGCGTTAAAAAAACATCAGGAACTTGAGCCTCACATGGCACATACAAATGTCACTATTTTTATTATTGATGGAGAACTTGAAATAAATTTCCCTGAAAATTCTACCTGCGAATGTCAGGCATGCGGATGTGATTTGCCTGATGAAGATGATGAAAATGGAAGAAAATATAAATTAAAAAAAGGACAGTTGTTTTTGTTTGAAAAAGATACCCTGCATTCAATTAAAGCGCTGAAAGATACTTCATTCTTACTCATTAAAATATAAATTGTAAACGGACTGTTAAAAGCAGTCCGTTTTAGTTATAATAATAGGTAAATTTAATTAAACGGGAAATAAGTATGAAAAAGATATTAGGATTTATTTTTGCTCTTTTTATATTGATTTATGGAATGGTAAATACAGCAATTGCAAAAGAGGTTTCTTCAGCCGAAATAATTAATGATATGTATATACAAAAGCGTATAAGCGACATTGGTTTAAGATTATTAAATGCTAATAAAATAGATGTAAGAATGATTTTTGTATATGACAGTAAAAACAGCAAATTAAATCTTGAACCAGGATTAACAAAACGGCAAATTATAGCTTATGATAAATCAATTCAATTTGCCTCGGATGATGATGAAATAGCTGCATTTTTAGCCCGAGAAATATGTAAAACTGCAGAATCATATACAGGAGTTTGGCGCGGTATGGTTTCATCTGTACAAATTAAGTGCGCACCTAAAAAGTATGAAATATATTTTGATAAAAGAGCAGTAGATTTTATGGTAAAAGCAGGATATAATCCGCTTGCGTTAATTACTTATATGAATAAAGCCTATCCGCAAAAGCGTTTTGACAGGTTCGGCAGAACAAATTTAACATCCAAAAGGCTTGCCAACGTTTATGAATATATTTACACAAAATATCCTTATTATTTGAAGAATAACGAATATTTAGAAAATGAAGCGTATCAAAATTTTCTGTTAACTTCGCTTGAAAACAGAAAAAAACTAATGGAAAAAGTTAAATCGGGTTCAAAAAAGGCAGTTGATTATGAATAGATTAATAATTTTACTTGCTTTTTTATTATTTGGAAATCATTGTTTTGCAATAATGCAGGATGAAATTATGGATGAACTTTTAAAAGATATAAATCCTGCAAAACCGCTTACTAATTTAAATTATAATTACGAAAATTTTAATGGTATTCCTATACAGCTTAAAATAACCGAAAAAATCACAACAAAAAAAGACGGAATATATGATAATCAGCCTCTAACATTTAAGGTAAAGCAAAATGTAACATATAAAGGAAAAGTTATTTTAAGACAAGGAAGTATTGTTAATGCCGCTGTAGACAGTTATTTAAGCCGAGGTATGAACGGAATACCAGCTGCAATTGTAATAGATAATTATCACATTGCAGGGATTGATAGTGCAAAAATAAAAGGCTTTTATAAAAAACGAGGGTTAAATTTATCGTTAATGGTATTTCCTATAAAATGGGCTTTGACTCCAATTCCTGGTGTGGGTTCTTTAACAAACTTTATATTGGGCGGAAATGCTTCTATTACACCTAATGATACTATTATTATTTATTATTATCCTGATTGGGGTAAAATTGAAGAAAGCAGTCCTATTGACTAATTTTTATTTTAAAATCTTAATTAAATAAAAGGATAAAATTTATGGATGAAGTAATAAAACAATTAATACTAAAGCATACAG
>CANQRT010000003.1 GCA_947626325.1 Candidatus Gastranaerophilales bacterium
ATATTAAAAATGGCTCAAAATGTTGATGTTTATGCTTTAGTATACAATGAAAAACTTTCTGAATTTATTAAAAATAAATATGAGTATATAAAAACAGTAAACATAAGAGATTTAGCTCAAAATTCTATATATACAACTGATATTGAAAAAGATATCGAAACTTTAAATAAAATGAGCGAAGATGTATTAAACTTTGAATTTCCTATGAATAAACAAGAAACATATACCTCTTTATCTCTTGAAGATATTGAAAAATATGCGCAAGAGGGAATAAAGAGTTTTATAATTAAATTAAATACTGAAGATAAATACGAAACAGTTAACAATTATATTAATTACCTTATAAGACCAGAATATAAGGATGAAATCAGATTAAAATTACTGAAAATGCTTGCATTTCCAAGCAAAAACGAACTTCAAAAAAAAGAGTAATCCGCAATAAAAAACACCTCTTATTGAGGTGTTTTTTGAGCTTGTTTTGCTTTTATATCAAGAACAGCATTGTGTCCCATAAGATATACAGAGCAAGTTTTATAATTTTTCATATACCAAGCACAGTTTTCTTGTGCACATACAATTGTAATATCATTTCCCGCACTCATTAAAGGGCAAATCGGAATTTTATCGTTCACAATATTCTCCTTATCTTACAGTTTGAGCTTGCTTTAAAAGATTACAGTTTTCGCTTCTTCTTCTTTCTTCATCTTTATAGATTTTAGTTCTGTTAATAACTTCATCAAAATCAATTTTATGAGCATCAAAATCAGGGCCGTCAATGCAGGCAAATTTAACTTCACCGCCAACGGTAACTCTGCATGCACCGCACATACCCGTTCCGTCAATCATAATAGGGTTCATTGATGCTTCTGTTTTAATTCCTTTGTCTTTTGTTAAGTTTGCAACAGCTCTCATCATTGGCATAGGGCCAACTGCAATAACGTAATCAACTTTTTCCGTTTCCATAATTTCTGCTAAAACTTCTGTTACGAAACCTTTATGACCGAGAGAGCCGTCATCGGTTGCAACATGCAATTGGGTGCAGGCTGTTTTCATTTTATCCTGCCAGAATAACAGGTCTTTATTTCTTGCACCAGTAATCATGTGAACTCTATTTCCTGCATCAAGAAATGCTTTAGAAATTAAATAGCATGGTGCTGCGCCATATCCGCCTGCAACGCAAACAACAGTTCCGTATTTTTCAATTTCTGTAGGTTTTCCTAAAGGCCCTACAACGTCAACTAATTCATCGCCAACTTCAAGCATTGCAAGTTTTTTTGTAGTATAACCAACAGCCATAAATACTACTGTTAATATTCCTTTTTCTCTATCAACATCAGCTATTGTAATTGGTACTCTTTCACCTTGATCTTCTACTCTGAATATAATAAATTGTCCTGCTTTTGCATTTCTTGTTACGTATGGTGCTTCTATTTGCATTTCAAATTGATTAGGACATAATTCAACTTTGTTTAAAATTTTATAACCCACTGTTTTTCTCTCCTTATTCTACGTATTTGCCAAATATTATAACATAAAAAAAAACCGCAAATTACATGCGGTTTTGTTAAATAACAAACAATAATTAAGAATAAAGTTAGGGGAAAATTTTAGTATGCAGAGTCTACATAAGCCAGAGCAAGTGCATTCGCTGCTTGTTCAGACATTTCAGGAAACTCTGCTTGAGCATTTGTTGATATTGTTTCAATATCAGCTTCAAATCCTTTCATAAATTCAGCAATTCTTGCTTCCTGTTCAGGAGTTACATATTTAGAAACATCAACTGTTCTTGTTACTTTAGCAGGAACTAAATCAGAATTTAATCCTGCCATAAAATTTAAAACATCATTCGGATTTTGTCTTTTTTCTTCTTTTTGTTCAGGTTTTTTCTGCGGTTTTTCCGTTACATCTTCATTTTGTTTTGGTCTTAATAAATTTGTTTGTCCGATACCTAACTTTATTGGATTTACATTGTTATCCATAGTATTTTTTCCTCCATATTGTTTGTTACACACATGCTATCGGCATATTTTTAATGAACTTTAGGTTAAAAGTCATTTTTTTATGGAAAACGTAACATTTCTTTACAAAAAATAAATTTATATCTCGAATTTATCGGTAAATCTTTTGAATTTAGGAGTATAACAATAAGTTTTATAATCATCTTTATACAGTCTTATTTTAATTGCATTGTTATAATCGGTTCTTAAGATATTATTTCCGTTTTTGGTTAATATTTCCAAAGTTTTTGGGTTCGGGTGGTTATATACATTAGGACCTGTAGAAAGTATAAAAGTTTCAATGTTTTTAGCCATATTTTCGTTAACTGTATTTTTTGCGCCGTGATGACCTGCTTTAATAATTTTAGTGCCTGTTTTAAAGTCTTTACTTAAAACTTCATAGCTGTTAATATCGCCGTCACCCATAAATAAAATGCCATTATTGTAATATGAAACTTTTACAATAAGCGATTGTTGATTTTCACTTATTATATTAACTCCTTGAGGTCTAACAATACTAATAGAAAAATTGCCGTCTTTATATATTTGAGTTTCGTTGTGAACGATAATGGAATTTAAATTATTGACTTTAATATAATTTACAATGTTATTTGCTAGATTTGTATTTTCAAAAGTATCTGTTATATAAATATTTTTTACTTTTAATTCTTTTAAAATATCAAGACTGCCACCAGCGTGGTCTGCATCAAAGTGGCTTAAAATCAGGGAGTTAATATTCTTTATGCCGTTATCTTTTAAATATTTAACAATAATATATTCAGCTTGAGATGCTGCATTAATATATGGCATTTTACCAGTATCAATAAGGAAATAATCATTTTTTGGAGATTTAATTAAAGCAGCGTCAGCGTTGCCCACGGAAAAGAATATAACTTCAGGATTGTTATTTTTTATTGGAATAAAAGAAATTAAAAGAATGCAAAACAAAGAAACTGCAATTATTTTAATTTTTTTATTAAATAATTTATAAAGCATTATACAAATCATCAAAACAATGAAAGAAAAATATAAAATCAAATGAAAAATAGAGGGTTTTTTAAGGAAAATAACCGAATAAGGCAGAGATGAGAAAAATTCTGCAGTTTTAACAATAAAAACTAACATTGGATTTAAAATTAAATCGGCGAAGAAGCATACTTTATTAGCAATAATCGGAATAAGAGCTAAAATTGAGCTTATAAAACCTAAAAACGAAACAATACTTAAAACAGGAACAATAGCAATATTAGCGAAAACAGAATAAAGAGTAAAAGTATTAAAGTAATATAATTGCAGAGGAGCGGCAAAAATTTGTGCAATAAAAGGAACAATGCAGGCGCTTAAAATGACATTTAAAGGTTTAAATTTAAAATTAAAAACAAAAAGCGGAGCGGACAAAATAAGTCCAAAAGTAACAATGAACGATAGCTGAAAGCCAATATCAAAAATCATTAAAGGATTATAAATAAGCATAAAGAAAGCTACAAGGAATAAAAGTCCTAAAGTTGGAGCATTGCGGTCTATTAATTTCCCAATTAATACAAAAAACAGCATTAAGAAACCTCTTATAATCGGAGGTCCAAAACCTGTCATACAAGTGTAAAAGAGAATTAATAAAATACCTGTTATTATGGAAAATCTGTAATTAATTTTTAATTTTGAGGAGATAAAAAACCAAATACCGAAAATAAGTGTAACATTCATGCCAGAAGCTGCAAGAATATGAATAATACCAGAATGGATAAAATTATCTTTTGTAATTTCATCTGGATTAACTGCATCATCTCCAAAAATTATACCGCCTAGAACTTCTATCATTGGAGATTTTATATTTTGCCTATGAATATTGAGTATAGAGTTTCTAGTATCATTAAGTTTGCGAATAAATTTGCCTTTAAAGTCTTGAGTTTCTCCTATAATCTGCCAATCCTCCAAAGCATAAATGAGAGAAAAAGTATTTTTAAATTGAAGATATTGTGCATAATCAAATTGAGAGGGATTTTTAGCTTTTTCTGGAATTTTTAATCTGCCGTGAAGTTTTATAGTATCACCAATTTTTAACTTATTTAATTTTTCCTGTTCATCGGTAATGGTTATATATGATTTAGCATTTAAATTTTTTCTAACACCGTTTTCAGAATTAATTGAAGAAACTTGTGCAAAAAATTTAGTTTTGCCTTCCTTGCTGTTAGAGGGAATGGTAAGAACTTTAGCTGTAAAATCAGCATAACAATTGCCAAATGAAGAAAGGTCGTCATCTAAATTATACTTAAAAGCAGTATTGATAAGTCCTAAGCAAAAAATAAATATCAATAAGGATAAATATTTAAATGAAAATAATTTTTTTGTTAAAAACAGTGAAATTAAGACTATAACGGTAAAAATTCCTATAATTAACATCAAATTTGAGAAAAATCCCAAAATACCCGCAATATATAAACAGGCAAACAGTATTAATTTAAACTGTTTTGACATTATTCTTAATCCCTTAATATGTAATAAAAAACTCTTACTAAATGTAAGAGTCTTAAATAATTATATCATTGTTTTTCGAATATGGTTTTTAGATCTTTCAATCGATTTAATTTTTCGCTCTACTGTGCGGATTTGTGAAGCAAGAACTTTTCTTTGTTCTTTAATTAATTTATATTGAGTATCAACCTCCTGATATTTAGATTGATAATCAAGAAGTTCGTTTCTTATATTAACTTGAGCGCTGTCAAGTTCATAAAGAGCATTGTTAAAACTTGTTGACTGACCTGATATAGCGTCTTGAGCCAGATTTGACTGGTCTTGAATATCTTTTTCCAATGCTTTATTTGTTGCAGAGGCAGTGCTTTTTGTACTTTCAGAAGAAGCACTTTTGGTGCTTGTTGTAGAAGCTGATGATATTTTAGCTATTGAAATGTCAGAAGTTTCAGAATATTCTGTAGGGTCAAATACCATACCGTCAGCAAAAGCAGCACCTGTAGTAATTAATATTGCAAATAATAAAATTAAATTTCTTTTCATAAATTACTCCCTTTACTTTTATTAGTATATTCTTTATTAAGTTAACTCACATCATATATATAATTGATAATTTTAATTTTACGTTTTAAAATTGACGAATGAGAGAATTTATAAAAAATCTAAATTGTGAATACTCTGAAAAAATAACCGCATTAATAAATAAGAAAAATTCATTTGCACTAAGCGGGCTTACAAATTGTGCAAAATTAATAATTTTAGCTCAGCTGTTAATAAAAAATAAGAAAAAAATAATATTTATAACTGAAACCGAGCAAAGTGCATTAAAATACCGCAGTGATTTACGCAGTTTGTTTAATATAGAAGCCGATATATTTCCGTATCAAGACGGTTCAATTTATGATACAAATTCAAAAAATTTATATAAATATGCAAAACAAATACAAATACTTTCTAATCAAGAAAAAGAGCAGGTAATAATAATGCCATCTAAAGCACTATTTGAGAAATTTCCAGATAGTGAATATTTTTCGGCTAATGATATAACAATAAATGTAAATGATGAAATAAATACCTCTCAACTGGCAGAAAAGCTGGTAAAGTTAGGTTATAAAAGAAAAACACTGGCAGCAGATATAGGTGAGTTCAGTTTGCGAGGCGACATTCTGGATGTTTTTCCTTTAAATGATTATCCCTTTAGGATAGAGCTCTGGGGTGATACGGTAACTGATATAAGAATATTTGATAACAGCACTCAAAAGAGTATAAATAAAACAGAAAAAGCCGTAATTCAGCCTGTTTACAAGTTTATATTAAACGAAAACTCATATAACAAACTTGAAAAATCCGTTGATAAAGACAATGAAAATATGGTTGAAATGCTTGAAGATTTAAAAAATCAAACATATTTTGAGGGTATAGAGTATTATGAAACCTTGTTTAATTCTGATTTAGGAGCGGTTACTCAGTTAATAACAAATGATTTTATCTTTATTTTTGATGATTATACTCAATTTAAATCAAGATATGAGCAGACAGATGAGAATTTACAAAAACAGTATGAGGAAAATATAAAAACAAATTTATGCCTGCCTTTAACCTCTAAATCTCATTTAAGCTTAAAAGAATTTTTAACAACATTAAGCGGGCGCGAAAAAATATACTTGGATAACTTTATATCAGAAGAATTTGATATAAATATAGAGCTAAACACAGAACTGATACCTTATTTTGGAAACGGACGAGAAGAAATTACAAAGTTTATCAAAGATAAATTAAGAGAATATTACACAATTATAATCACAACTGATTATAAAAACAGAATAGAAGAAATATTAAAAGAAGATGAAATTCCTTACCAATTCAATAATCCAAAAAAACAAAGCGTATATATAACGGAAAATATATCTTATGCAGGTTCAATCATAGATGATTGCAAATTAATAATATTAACGGATAAAGAGTTTTTTAATAAGCGTTCAAAAGAAATAACGGGAATAAGATACAACTATAAACGTGAAAATGCGGACTTTATAGAAACCTTAAACGATATACAAGAGGGGGACTATATAGTGCACATGGTGCATGGAATAGGGATATTTAAAGGATTAACAAAGCAGACAATAGACGGGGAAGAAAAAGACTATTTAACGCTTGAATATGCGCATGGCGATAAACTGCATATACCTGCAGAGCAAATAAATATGCTGTGCAGATATCGCGGTTCGGGTAATATAATGCCTCCTCTTTCCAAAATGGGCGGAAGCGACTGGAATAATACAAAAACTAAAGTTAAAAAAGCCGTTGAAGATGTTGCGCAGGATTTAATAAATTTATACGCACTAAGAAAGCTGTCGCAAGGATATGCCTTTGAACCCGATACAATATGGCAGTATGAAATGGAGGATGCGTTTATATATACGGAAACTCCCGACCAAATGAAAGCAATAGAAGAAACCAAAGCCGATATGGAAACGGATAAACCAATGGATAGACTAATATGCGGAGATGTAGGTTTTGGTAAAACAGAAGTAGCAATCCGTGCAATATTTAAAGCAGTAATGTCATCAAAGCAGGCGGCAGTTGTAGTACCTACTACAATACTTGCAATGCAGCATTTTCAAACAATATCAGAAAGATTTAAACCTTTCCCCGTTCGGGTTGACTATATATCAAGATTTAAGACTCCTAAAGAGCAAAAAGAAACGCTAAGAAAGCTAATTTTAGGCGAAATAGATGTAATAATCGGAACTCACAGGCTCTTGCAGGATGATGTTCAATTTAAGGATTTAGGACTGCTTGTAATAGATGAGGAGCATAAATTTGGAGTTTCTCATAAGGAAAAATTAAAGCGGTTAAAGAAAAATATTGATATACTTACAATGTCTGCTACTCCTATCCCCAGAACATTATATATGTCGCTGTCGGGGATAAAAGATATGAGTTTAATAAATACTGCACCGACAAACAGACTGCCCGTTAAAACTTATGTCTGCGAATATAAAGACAGTGTAATAAAAAATGCAATAAATTATGAAATAGAGCGCGAGGGGCAGGTATTTTTCTTATATAACAGAGTTGAAAGTATATATGAGTATGCTCAGCAACTGAAAACACTCTTGCCTAATATAAGACTTGCGGTTGCTCATGGACAAATGGATAAAAACCAGTTAGAAACAATAATGACGGACTTTTTAAACCGTGAATATGATGTTTTGCTTTGTACAACGATAATAGAGTCAGGACTTGATATACCTAATGCAAATACAATGATAATATATGACGCGGATAAATTCGGGCTTGCCCAGCTGTATCAAATACGAGGCAGAGTAGGCAGAACCGACAGACAGGCATATTGCTGGTGCTTGTATAAGGAGGCAAAAAAGTTAACCTCTGACGCCATAAAAAGATTAAAATACATAAAAGAATTTACTACGCTAGGGAGCGGATATCAAATTGCAATGCGCGATATAGAAATACGCGGAGTCGGAAATATACTAGGCACAAAACAGCACGGTCAAATGGTAAATGTAGGTTTTGATACGTACTGTCAATTATTGGAGGACGCAATAAATGAAATTCAAAACGGAGAAACTAAGACTCAAAAGCCTGCAATTGTTGATATAAATATAACGGCATACATTCCAGATGATTGGGCAGGCTCAAAAGAGCAAAAAATGATAGAATACAAACGGTTAGCGGATGTTAAATCAATTGCTGAATTAGATGCAATAAAATTGGAATGGAAAGACAGATTTTCTAAAATGTCTGAGCCTGTTGAAAACTTAATCAAACTTGTTCATTTAAGACTGCTTGCAACTCAGGCGGGAATAACATTAATACGTGAAGTTGACTCAAATATAAGGATATATACAAACTTATCTAAAGGAGAATGGAATATAATTTCAGCAAAGGCAGATAAAAATATTACGAAATATATAAAATATTCACCTGCGCCAAATAGCTGCACCGAGGGGATTGGCATATTAATTTTAAATAGGGCTTACTTTAATTTTGAAGAATTATTTAACATTCTGTCTAATTTATTTTATCATATATTAAAGATAGGATATGATTATAATCCAAATAATAAAAGTTAATAAATTTAAGGAGAAAATATGAAAAAAATAAAAATAGCCTTAATAGCAATGCTGGCAATATTTGTATTTAGCGGCTGCACGTTTAAAAAGAGTGATGAAAATATAATAAAAGTTAATAATACCGTAATAACTAAAAATGATTTTGATAAAGCTTATGAAACTGTAGCTTCAAATAATATGTTCTCACAAATGGGAATAGATTTAAAAAATGACAATAATAACGTTTTTACTTTAATGATGAGAGAAAAAGTAATTTCTGAATTAATGGTAAAAGCATTGTTAAATGATGAAATGGAAAAAAGAAAAATTACTGTAAGCAAAGAAGAACTTGATAAAGCGGCAAAAGAAATAATTAATAAATTCGGAACAAAAGAACAATTTATGCAGATATTAAAAACAAATGGTGTAAATTATTCTAAGTTTGAACAAGATTTGGAAGAAGAAATAAAATTAAAGAAATTTGTTGACTCAATAGCAATGGTTTCAATAGGTGAAGCTGAAGCAAAAAAATATTATAATGAAAATCAAGATAAATTCAAATATCCGCAGCGTGTAAGAGCTTCTCATATATTAATTTCGGCAAATCCAGAACAAATTAAAGCTAAATTACGCGAGCAAAATAAAGATATAACAGATGAAGAATTAAATAAAAAGACTGAAGAAGAAATGCAAGCATTAAAGAAAAAGGCAGAAAGCTTATATTCTCAAGTTAAAAAATCACCGTCATCATTTGCAAAATTAGCAAAAGAAAATTCTCAAGACAGTACAAGTGCAGTAAGAGGCGGAGATTTAGGGTTCTTCTCAAAAGATGAAATGGTAGAACCATTTGCTTCAAAAGCATTTTCAATGCAGCCCAATACAATAAGCGAAGTTATCCAAACACCTTACGGGTATCATATAATTAAAGTAACCGATAGAGCTGAAGCGGGAACTTTATCATTTGAACAAAGCAAAAAAGATATAATTGCTTATCTTGAAGGTCAGGATAAAGTTGATATACTGAAAAATAAAATTGAAGAATTAAGAAAAAATGCAAAAATTGAATTTTATAATGAGGATTATAACCCTGAAAATCTGCAGAAAAAAATAAAAGAGGCTGCAAAAGATAATCCTCAAATTCAAGATACTTTTGGCGGTCAAAGCGCACAGGAAAAGAAATAATTAACAAAGGCGGAGCTTTTATGCTCCGCTTTTTTGGAGAAATAATGTTAGTAAAAAGAAGCGAATTGGATAATTTAATAAAAAAATTGCGCTCTGAGGGTAAAACAATAGTAACAACCAACGGCTGCTTTGATATACTGCATGTCGGGCATGTAAGGTATTTGGAAAAAACAAAAAGTTTTGCTGATGTATTGATTGTTGCATTAAATTCCGATAAATCGGTAAGAAGTATAAAAGGCGAGGGGCGTCCTATAAACAATGAAAATGACAGAGCAGAGGTATTAAGTGCGTTAAGAAGCGTGGATTATGTTGTTTTGTTTGATGAAGATTCACCGTTAGATTTACTTCTTCAAATAAAGCCTGATGTTCATACAAAAGGGGCTGATTATACCGTTGAAACTTTGCCCGAGGCAAAAGGTATAATGGAAAATGGAGGCAGAATAGAGTTTATAACATTTGTAGAGGGTAAATCTACTACTTCAATTATTGAAAAAATGAAAAAGAATTAATTGTTTTCCTCATTATCAGTGTCGACATATTCATCATTAATTATACATTCCAGTTCATCAAATTTTGTGGTGACTTCAGATAAGTAATCATTAATTGTATAACTTAAACTAACTAATTTTTTAGGTTCAATTTCAACTTCCCCTTCAAGCGCTCTTTCCATAAACTCCATAAGAGTGGATATCCGCTCAAGTTTAATACCGATTTCAGAGGCACGTTCACTAAGGTTTACATTGTTGTTTTTTTTCATATTATACTCCTTTTTGCTAGTGTGATTAGTTGTGATTAATGCTAGTATAACTAACAATAATTAAATGGACAAGGAATATTTACAAAAATTTGCAAAACATTTGAAAAAGTTAAGAACAAGTAAAAATTTAACTCAAGATGATTTAGGTGTAAACGGTATTTCTCGTTCAATGATAAGTTTGGTAGAAACAGCCCAAACTGATATTACAGTATCGAAATTAAAAATTATAGCTGATAATCTTAATATAAAAGTAAAAGATTTATTTGATTTTGATTAAAAAATTGTAATTTTCCCTCCCTCGTATTACAATAGATGTAATCAAAAGAGGAATATAATTATGAGGGATATAGATACAATGCGGGAATATACACTTGAGGAAATATCTGAAATTGTAGGCGGTATTTTAACAAAGCTTGAAGATGTAAAAATATCCAGGTTAGGGCCTCCTTTATTAGCTGATGAAAATACTTTAGCCCTTGCTTTAAATGAAGATGAAATAGAAAATTTATCAAGAACAAAAGCAAAAGCAGCATTAGTTCCAATAGGTGTTACATCGGAATTGATTTCCACTATTGAGGCAGAACGTCCTCGATTGGCTATGATGAAATTACTTCATTTGTTTTATATGCCGCCTGATAGTACAATAGGTGTTCATCCTAGTGCAACAATACATCCCACTGCAAAACTGGGCGAGAATGTATCAATCGGGCCGAATGTAGTTATTTCTCGAAATGTATCAGTTGGGAAAAATACAAAAATACTTGCTAATACATACATCGGAAGAAGCGTTCAAATAGGGGAAAACTGCTTGTTTCACGCTGGCTGTAATATAGGTGATAATGCAATAATAGGCAACAGAGTTATCCTCCAGCACGGTGTCAGCATTGCCGCTGACGGGTTTAGCTTTGTTACTGAAAACCCCAATAATGTTGAAAATGCTAGAGAAGAAGGTAAGGTTAAACAAGATAATTCCGACCAAAAAATATTTAAAATACCCTCTGTTGGCTCTGTTGTTATCGAAGATGATGTTGAAATCGGAGCAAATACCTGTATTGATAAGGGAACTATAGAAAATACGGTAATCGGCGAGCAGACAAAAATAGATAATTTAGTTCAAATTGGTCATAATTGTAAAATCGGCAAAGGCTGTATGATTGTTTCTCAAGTTGGTATAGCAGGAAGCTGTAAGATAGGCGACCGTGTTGTTATAGCAGGACAGGTTGGTATGGCTGATCATATAGAAATCGGCAGTGATTCTATTGTTATGGCAAAAGCAGGTATAACAAGAAGTTTCCCCGAAAAAACAATTCTTATCGGCGCACCTGCAATGCCCAGAAAAGATTTTCTTAAACACATGAAAACAATGAAAAAAGCTGAAGAAGTTTTAAATAAGTTTAAAGAATATGAGCATTTATTAAAGGATTTATAATATGGCAACAATAAAAAAAGAAGTCATATTAAGTTCAGTTGCTTTAATGACGGGGCTTGACTGTGAGGCTAAAGTTAGTCCAGCCGATAAAAAGGGAATACGTTTCCATTTTAACGGAAAAATAGTTGAGGCTGATATAGATAATGTTCTATCTACAGAGCATTGTACGGTTATCGGTAACAGTGAAGTTAAAGTAATGCTTATAGAACACTTTATGGCAGCGTGTGCTATATGTAAAATAAATGCTCTTGATGTATATTTAAGCCATTATGAACTGCCGATACTGGACGGAAGCTCAAAAAAATGGGTAGAAGCATTTAAAAATGCTGGAATAACAACCCCTGACGAAATAAAATGTACTGTGAAAGAGCCCCTAATGTATTTAAACGGCAAAACGCATTTAATAGTATTGCCCTCAAATAGTTTAAATGTAACCTACGGAGTAAATTTTAAGCATAAGGATTTAAAAAATCGCTGGAGCCCTTTAGATATAAATAATATAGATGAAATAACAAACGCAAGGACTTTTGGATATTTATCTGAGCTTGAAATGTACCAAAAGGCAGGTTATGCGTTAGGTGCAAGCCTTGAAAATACGGTAGGCTTAACTCAAGACGGCTATACTACAGAATTAAATACGGAATATGAGCCTATAAAACATAAAATCCTTGACTTAATCGGTGATTTTTATCTTGCAGGCTGTAATATCCTTAATTTTAGAGGCGAAATAATCGTAAAAGAAGCGGGACATACCGTTCATACTATAGTTGCAAAAGAATTAAAAAATAAGTTAGTAATGGAGGCATAATGGCAGAAGAACAAATATTACAGTTTGATATTAAAGGAATAATGGATTTAATTCCGCACAGATACCCGTTTATATTGGTAGATAGAATAACGGAGTGTCTGCCTGGAAAGTATTGTAAAGGATATAAAAATTTAACTGTAAATGAAGCGTTTTTTACAGGACATTTCCCAGGCAATCCAGTAATGCCTGGAGTATTGCAATTGGAAGCAATGGCGCAGGTGTCGGCAGGTTGTTTGGTGCCGCTGCCTGAATATAAAGATAAATTGTTTTTATACGCAGGTATTGACGGGGTAAGATTTAGAAGACAAATTATCCCTGGCGATAAGTTTGAAATAGAATCCGAGCTTGTAAAAGTAAAAGGGCCGATAGCTAAAGTACATTCAAAAGGCTTTGTAGATGGACATTTGGCAGTTGAAGCAGATTTAATGTTTTCAATGCTTGAAAAACAATAGGAGAGAATTATGACAATACATAAAACGGCAATAATATCTGATAATGCAATAATACCTGCAAGCTGCGAAATAGGCCCGAATGTTATAATCGGCGATAACGTAGTTTTAGGTGAAAACGTAAAAATAATTGCAAATGCTTATTTAGAAAATTGTGAAATCGGCGAGGGAACAACAATATATCCGTTTGCAAGTTTAGGAACGGCTCCGCAGGATTTAAGCTATAAAGGACAAAAAACAAAAGCTGTAATAGGTAAAAATTGTATAATAAAAGAATATGTAACTATAAATAGAGCCGCAGGCGAAGACGGAGCAATAACAAAAGTTGGCGATAAATGTTTATTTATGGCATCAAGCCATGTTGCGCATAACTGCGTAGTTGAAGATGAGGCTATATTTGCAAACCTTGCAACTATCGGCGGGCATGTCCACGTAGGCAAATGTGCATTCTTAGGCGGAATGAGCGTATATCACCAAAATATAAGAATTGGCGAATATGTAATAATATCAGGTTTTTCTGCAGCTAGAATGGATATACCGCCTTTTGCAAAGGCTGCAAGCGCTCCTGCTGTATTGCATGGGCCTAACGTTGTAGGTCTTAAAAGACGTGGATTTTCCTCTGATGAAATTAAAAACATAAGAGAAGCTTACAGATTAATTGAAGCCAGAAAAACAACACTTTCTAATGTTGTTAAAGAACTTGAAGAAATGTTCCCTAACGATAAAAATATATTAAGATTAACTGACTTCATAAAGACATCCAAAAGAGGGATTTATTTAGGCAGATTAAATGCTTTAAATAATGATGAGGTGTAAAAATGGAAAATTTGTGGGAAAAATACGCTAAAGTTTTGGTAGATTATTCCGTTAAAGTTCAAAAAGGCGAGCTTACTATAATTAGAACGGATTCATACCAATCTCAACCCTTAGTTAAAGAAATATACAGGCAAGTACTGTTAAAAGGCGGATATCCTGTTGTAAGAATGGGAGTTGAGGGGTTAAGTGAACTGTTTATAAAAAATGCAACGGATGAACAGCTTGAATATGTTGACCCTATGACAGAACTTGAATATGAAAAGGCGAAAAATTTAATATCAATAGGTGCGCCGTTTAACGTAAAAAATATGGCAAGATGTGATTCAAAAAAAATGGCAAAACGCTCTGGTGCTATGAAACATTTAAGTGAAAAAATGCTAAAACGCGCAGCCGAAGGTGATTTGAAATGGGTAATTGCGGATTTCCCTACGCAGGCATTAGCTCAGGAAGCAAAAATGTCACTTGATGAATACAGTGAATTTTTAATAAAGGCTTGCTGGCTTCATGTGGATAATCCTGTTAAAAAGTGGCAGGAAATAGGCGAAAAACAAGAAAAAATAGCGCAGTATTTAAATAAAAAATCAAAAATTCATATAATAGGCGAAAAAACAGATATTACTTTTAATGTAGCGGGCAGGATATGGAAAAGCTGCGCAGGAGAATGTAATTTTCCTGACGGAGAAGTGTATACATCACCAGTAGAAGACAGCGCAGAAGGTCAGATATATTTTGATTTCCCTCAAATATATCATGGCAGTGAGGCTCAAAAGGTATTGTTAACTCTGAAAAACGGAAAAGTTATTGAAGCAAAAGCCGAAAAAGGCGAGGACTTTTTAAATAATATGCTTGATATGGATGAAGGCTCAAGGTTTGTAGGTGAAATAGCCGTAGGCACAAATGAAATGATACAAGATGTAACAGGTAATATTTTGTTTGATGAAAAAATTGGCGGTTCAATCCACATGGCAGCAGGCGCATCTTATCCTGATACTGGCGGAAAAAATGTTTCTGGCTTGCACTGGGATTTAATAAAAAATATGAAAAATGGCGGTAAAATCTACGCCGATGATGAACTCATTTATGAGAACGGTAAATTTCTGATTTAAAAACCTCGTTTTTTTGGATGAATAATGGCAATTTTTTTGAATATTGCCCCTAAAAATGCTATAATTTCTTATTATTTATATTAATAGGGGAAAACTATGCTGCAAGAAGCCGCAAAAATGATTAATTCAGCATTTAATAATAGTTTTATAAAACGCATGAGCTTATATCTTCATGACTGCGTTAGAGAGGAAGTTCAAAGTTCTACTTTCAGAAATTTAAAGCAGGATAAAGATAATAAATGGATATTTTTAGAAAGCACGGAAAAAAATAATAACGAAAATCAGTCATTATTGCAAGATGAAAAAGTTTTTACTCAATACCCTCAAAGTTTAAAATTAGACGGTTCAGACTCTTATTTAACCGAATTAATGCTTCAAGGTGAAAACAGCCAAAAGGATAAATATTTAATATACGGATATTTGTTCTTAGTTGGAAAAAATGTTAAAACAAAAAGGAAAAATGAATTTTTAACCCCGCTTTTATATTGCAGTTGTAAGCTGGAAAGAGTTGGAATGAACATAGAATGTTCCTTGCAAGAAGAAGGGCTTTCTTTAAATACTGCTGCGCTTACAAGTTTAATGAATTTATCTGGAGAGGAAGAAGAAATTGATAATATGCTTGACGGACTCCTAGATGTAGTTCCGAAATTACCTTTAAAAGAAGAAGATTTAAGCATATTTTTAACTACTTTAAAATCATTAATTCCTGATTTAGAGTTTGAATTAAAAGAAAATGAAGAACTAGAAAATAACATATCTGATACTAACCTTGCGGAAGAATTTTACGCTGAAAAGCAGATTAATTATGAAAATATGCAGGAAGTAATAGAAGAGAGCGAAACAGATAAACCTAAAGCCAAATTAAAAGCAGACAAAGTAGTCTTAACAAATAAAAGTGCCATAATATTAACAAAAAGACCTCTAGTAACTGCGGGAGTTCTTTATGAACTTACTCAAATATCGGAAAAACCCTCTGGTGTTATAAGAGAGACTGCATTAAATGTAGTAAATGAAGAATACCTTATGGGTAAAGGTAAAATGGCAACAAAAATTATAAAAGAAAATAATTTAAAAGATTTTGTTGCTGTAACTCCGCTTTCGCTTAGCGGTTCGCAGGAGGACGTTATAAAAAATTTGGAAGATAACTCTATACTTGCGGTATATGGCCCTCCAGGGACAGGTAAATCACAAACAATAGTAAATTTAATATGTCATTTAGTATCAAATGGTAAAACAGTGCTTGTTGCTTCAAGAATGGATAAAGCAACCGATGTTGTAGCTAATAGATTAAATGATTTTGGTGCGCCGTATCTTGCATTAAGAGCAGGCAGAGCTAACTATCAAAAGCAGTTATCGTTTGATTTGCAGGATTTAATATCTAATAAAGTTGATTTAGATACAAATTTTGAAAATTCACTTCTTGTTGATGTAGAAGATATGCAAAAGCTTGTTATGTCAATTAAAGAAAAAGAAAACACCTGTGAAGAAATAATCAAACTTGAAACTGATTGGCAAAATATAATCAAAGAACGTGATGAAAAATCAAAACAAATCGGCGAACTTGAATATTTAACAGGTAAATATACTTTATCAGAAATTGATGAGATAGAAAATGCAGTAAAAAATTTAGAAAAAAATATTGAAAAAAGCGGATTTTTTGCCGATATGACAACAAAATATGCTAATCATCAATTAAAGAAAATTATTCAAAATAAAAATTTTAAACCCGATGAAGAAAATCTTGAAAGATTAAAGCTTGAACTTATAATTGCTCGTTTAAGTGCGTGTGCAAGAAAATGCGAAACTCAAATTTTTAAGTTAGGCAATATTCATAACATTTTAGATGAAATAAAAAACTTGCGCAGAAAACAAAAAACTCTAGCGGTTGATATATTAAAAGGGAAAAGACGTAATGCACTAAAAGGACTGCTTCGTGACCAAGTTAAACGTCAAAGGTTGATAGTTCATACAAAAGCGTTAGTATCCCGAAAGAAAAATCTTCAAAATAGACTCTTAGAGGATGAAGATTTTAAACCGCTGTTAGAGGCATTTCCTTGCTGGTGTGTAACTACTTATGCAATATCTGATTCCTTGCCGTTAAAGCCTGCAATGTTTGATGTCGCCATAATTGATGAAGCTTCGCAGTGTGATATTGCAAGCTGTATGCCTATTTTATTCAGATGTAAAAAAGCGGTAATTGTAGGTGATGATAAACAGCTTCCGCACTTATCGTTCTTGGAAAAATCAAAAGAACAATCATTTATGAGCCAATATGAAATCCCTGATAAATATCAGCTTATGTGGCGTTTTAGAACAAACTCTATGTTTGATTTGGCAAATTATTATTCAACAAAACCCGTATTGCTTGATGAACATTTTAGAAGTTATGCGCCGATTATTGATTTCAGCAATAAAGAGTTTTACGGTGACAGAATAAGAATAATGTCGCAATGTAACACTAGTGATGTTCTTGAATTAGTGCAAGTTCCAGACGGCAAAGTAGATGCGGATGCTACTAGAAATATGCCTGAGGTGGAAGCTATAATGCAAAGGCTTCAAGAAATTATTCAAGAAGATGAAAGAAATACAAATCCAGACCATGAGCCTGTAACGGTCGGTATAATTTCGCCCTTTAGAGGTCAGGTTGAGTTAATTAAAAAAGCAATAGCACAGGTTTTCACTGAAAGCATGATAAGAAAACATAAAATAGAAACAGGAACAGCACACACATTCCAAGGTGATGAACGTGATATTATAATGCTTTCTTGGGCGGTTGCAAATAACAGTTATAATCAAAGTTTAACATTCTTGCAAATCCCGAATTTGTTTAACGTAGCTATTACAAGAGCAAGAAAAAAACAAATAGTATTCTTGTCAAAAGACCCTAAATCACTTCCCGCTGGGCTTTTAAAAGATTATATTGAATTTGTACAGGCATATATTGCAAGAAATTCTTTAAAAGATGAATTTAATACGGATGACAATTTATATAAAAATGCGTTTGAAAAAGAAGTTGTAAAAGCTTTCCGAGAGGAGGGATTTAGTGTAACCTTGGCAGGATTAAGCGCTGATTTAACTTTGACGAGTCCTGCAGGTAAAACGATTGTAATTGAATGCGACGGTATGGAAGATAGTATAAAATGTAATAAAACTCAAATACAAAAGCAGACATTAATGGAGAGAACAGGTGCGGTTGTTGAACGTATTTCATGCCGAGAATGGTATATAAGCCAAGCAGGGTGCATTGAACGGATTAAAAATATCTTTGCAGATATGATTTAATTAAACTCCTGTAAACATTCTAGTATTTTCGATTTTTAATAATTGCAGACCTTTTTTCATTAAAAATAAGGTTAAAAAGCTCAACGTAAATACAAATAAATAACGTAAAGAAGCTATCCCCATTGCGATAAATACATCTGATAGTGTATCAATTGATATTGTTTTAAATACATTAAATAGTCGGGTAAATGCAAAATTATAATACCAGTGAATAAAAAATAATCCGAAACTATATTTTGCTATTACATCAAGTGCGTTATTAATTTTTTCAAAAGATTTAATTTGTTCATCATAATGCTTTAAATACCCTAAAACAATTAATGTTAAAAAGATTTTTGATATTGTTGCGTTGATATTATAAAAATAAATATCTGTGATAGTAGTTAAAAGCATTAAGAATATTAATATCCAGCGTTTATCATAGAATATATCAATTTTCTCTTTGTATTTAGATAAATACATACCTAAAACATACATAGAAGCAAAATGTATAAATCCCGTTAAAATATATTGTAAATAAGCAAAATATTTATGAAGATAATCCAAATCGCTCACCCAATCAGGTTCTATATCCCCGCGCGGAATTAAAACAGTAAGTGCAATTAAAATCGGAAGAAGTTTGTATAAAATATTTTTCTTTTCCAAGTATAAAAGCAGATAACTTAATATAAAAAATATAACAATCATCGGAATAAACCATGTAGGAACATTGTGGACTCTGCCTGTTGTTAAAAATATTCCGATTTGTGTAAAATAATTAAGCCCGTCAAATGGATTTTTATATATTTGAGGAATGGTAAAACATAAAATTATTCCAGGAATTGAGGTGATTATATAAGGAACAATTACGTTTTTCCATTTTTTCAACATATAGTTTTTGTACTCAAACTTATAAGATAAATGCTGGAATAAAAATCCCGAAATAAATATAAAAAGAGCAGTTCCACCAGCAAACACTTCAAGAGTAATTCTGCTTAATAGAGTCCCATGAAATCCAATTTGCAGAGTATGACCTGCCAAAATAAGCAAAATTGCCAAAGCTCTAAATACATTAATGTAGTTAAGAAGCTGTTTTTTGGGTTTTATGCTGTTTTCTTCCATAATTAATTGTCTTTATGTTGTTTATATGTATTCATAAAGCCTGTATCAAAGTTCCCGCTTATAAATACTTCATCTTCAATTAAATCTTGATAGAAAGGCAGAGTGGTTTTTACTCCCGTAATAACATATTCTTTAAGCGCTCTATACATTCTGCGCCTTGCTTCTTCACGTGTAGGAGCCCAGCACATTACTTTGCTGATTAAAGAATCATAATAGGGCGGTATTTTATAACCTGAATATACGTGGGAATCAACTCTAACCCCAAACCCGCCAGGCGGAATGTAACCGTTGATTTCTCCTGGAGCAGGCAAAAAGTTTCTTTCTGGGTCTTCTGCATTAATTCTGCATTCTATTGCGTGACCGTATAATTTAATGTCCTCCTGCTTAAATGATAATGGGTTTCCTGCAGCAATATTTATTTGTTCGCGAACAATATCAATATTTGAAATCATTTCAGAAATGCCGTGTTCAACCTGTAATCTAGTATTCATTTCCATAAAATAAAAGTTTTTATCTTTATCAAGCAAAAACTCAATTGTACCAACGCCCTCGTATTTAGCAGCAAGAGCAGCACGAACAGCAGCTTCACCAAGCTTTTTTCGTACATCTTCGCTAACTGCAGGTGAGGGTGCTTCTTCAACTAGTTTTTGGTGGCGTCTTTGAATAGAGCAGTCCCTTTCGCCTAAGTGAACAACATTTCCGAATTTATCTGCAATAATTTGAACTTCAATATGTCTTGGATTAACCAGATATTTTTCCATATAAACATCAGGATTGCCAAAGAACTTTTCCGCCTCCTGCCTGCAAAGAGTAATGTTTTGTTCAAGCTCCTGAGCGTTATTAGCGACTCTCATACCTTTTCCGCCGCCGCCTGCGGTTGCTTTAATAATAACAGGATAACCAAATTTTTCTGCCGATTTTTTAGCTTCTTCAATATCGGTTATAATCCCTGTACCTGGTGTAATAGGTACATTTTTTGAAGCCATAGTTTTTCTGGCTGTAGCCTTATCACCCATTAATTTCATAGACTCTGGAGATGGGCCTATAAACTTAATATTATGCTCCTCGCAGATTTCTGCAAAATCTGCACGTTCGGACATAAACCCGTACCCAGGGTGAATTGCATCTGCACCTGAAACCAGAGCGGCTGATATAATAGCAGGTATATTTAAGTAACTTTTTGAGCTTTCATTTGGGCCTATACAATAAGCCTCAGTAGCCAAACTTACGTGAATTGAGTTAGCATCATCCTGTGAATACACTGCAACAGTAGGTATTCCAATTTCTCTGCAAGCTCTTATAATTCTAACGGCAACTTCGCCTCTGTTTGCTATTAATACTTTTTTAAACATATCCCGTTAATTTTCCTCTACATACATAATAACCTGACCGTATTCAACGGGTTTACCGTCCTCAATACAAATTTCAGCCACTTTTCCCGATATTTCGGAGGTTATTTTATTAATTAATTTTATGGTTTCAATTATGCAAATAACTTGTCCTGCTTTAATTTCATCACCCACCTTAACAAACGGAGGCTCATTAGGCGAGGGTTTTGAATAATATAAACCTATCATATCAGAAGTTATAGGAGTTAATTTTTTTTGTTCTTCTATCGGCTTTTCAACTGTTTCTTCCGTTGCAGATTGAACTTCAACAGCTTCTTCTTTAACAGTTTTTTCTTTAATAACAGGTTTATAATCACTTTTTATAACAAGCGAAGTTTCATTATCTTCTAATGCTACTTGTGTAAGCTCGTTATTTTTCATTATTTCGATTAATTTTTCAATATATTCGGGTTCAAAATTTTTCATACAATCCCTTTTAATCTAAACTCTAACTTATTTTAGCTTCTACATGCCACAGAGTCAAGAATGATAAATATTTGTTATTTTAAACTACACCCGTTATATGATGTAATAATTTAAACAAGTTAATATAATTTTAATTGTATCAGTAAAAAAGGCGTGTAAATGCTTCCTATAGTTACTCAAGAACAATCAAGTTTATGTTTCGCCGAGATTTTTCAAGATGTCCACGGCTGGCGTAAAAAAATGATACATTATATTAAAGATGAAAACCCTGAAATTAATTCTGCTATTATAGAAGCAGCTCAAAATACCGACCTTGACCCTAAGGCGGTTGCTCTTGGTGCTTATATGACTTATATTCTGCTCGAAACCGCAATGAAAGAAGAAGCGGGTCAGCAGGTTTTTTCAATTGAAGATAATCAAAATAAATAATTTTTTATTGAAGCTGTTCGGTTTTGACTACGTGTATAAATTCATCCACTAGTTTTTCATTCCACCTTTGTCCTGCTTCATCTTTAATAATTTTAAGCACTTCATCTATATTATAAGCATTTCTGTACGGTCTATCCTGCATCATAGCGTAAAAAGAATCTACAAGAAGTACTATTTGTGATGTTATTGGAATTTCTATTCCTGATTTATTTGAGGGATATCCTTTTCCGTCCCAATTTTCGTGATGATTTTCTATTATCGGGATTATATCCTGTATTGATGTTATTGGTTTTAGAATTTCTCTTGCCGCAATTATCGGGTGTTGCTTTATTATTGATTTTTCTTCTTCTGTTAACGGTTCTTTTTTATTTAATATTTCGTTTGGTATCTTTATATTTCCGATATCATACAATAATATTGCGAGTTTGAGCTTGTCAATTTCTTCTTTTGATAAATCAAGACTTTTTGCCAGTAAAACAGCAAGTAAAAGTTTAGATTTTGTTGTTCCTGTTTTGTACATTCTGTTGTATGTTTGAGAAATTATATCAACAACAGAATAAAGAATATCGTTTACATTTTTATCTTCTGTTTCAATCTTATTTAATTTTTGTTTAATTTTTTGAGCTACATTATCGCTAACAGGTATTCGTTTTTTAGATAAAATATCCATAAAGGTTTCAATTGCGATTTTCTGCCAATCAATATGATTACTTAATTGTGCAATTTGAACTTGATTTCTTCCGTTAATTTTTGCTTTATACATAGCCTGATCAGCCAGCTCAATAAGTTCATCAATTCTATCTGAATGTTCTAAGAACGTAGCAACACCGATACTTGCGGTTATTCCGCCTATTGTCTCTATTACTTGATTTTCAATTGATTTACGTATTCTTTCAGCTGCAATTCCTGCACCTTTAGAGTCTACACCAGGCAATAGCAGGTTAAATTCTTCTCCGCCTATTCTTGCGGGGATATCTATTGAACGAGCTTCCTTTTTTAATACGTTTGCAATGGTTTTTATTGCTATATCACCGTATTGGTGACCGTATGTATCATTTATTTTCTTAAGAAAATCTAAGTCCATTGATATTATAGAGAACGGCTGTTTTAAGCGCAAAGCACGCTCTGCTTCTTTTATTATATTTTCTTCAAAATATCTTCTGTTAAATAATCCTGTTAATGGGTCTGTTATTGCTTGTTTTTTTACTTCTTCAAACAAGTCTGCAACCGTTATAGCAAGTTCTATTTGGTTGGCAAATAATGATAAAAAGTTCATTTCAGTGTCAGTTACGCCGTCACGTTCAGAACTTACCAGTACACAGCCAAAATTCCCTTTATTGCTGTGCAAAGGAATTATTGCACAGCTTTTGGATGTCATTAGGTTTCTTTTTTCTTTTATTTGCTCCTCTTTTAATTGAGGGAAACACATTCTAAGTATACCCTCTATATCTGGAGTAGAAAGTATTTTTCTTTCATTGATTGCTTTTGCAGCAATTGAATTTTCTAAAAATGGTATTTTATAAGTTTCTGGCGATTCATTTAATATTGTAAATATGGCATTTAATATTTTATCCTGGGATGAGGATTTAATATTAAAGTAAGAGCCGTCTTTTTCGCTTATTTCTAATTTTAATATGGAAACAAAATTGTAATTCATATCTTCATGCAGAATACTTACAATTTTATCAAGCATACTAGATAAAGGCTGAGCAGCATTCATCATATCCCATACACTGTTAAGTGTTAAAATTGTTTGATTTGCCTGTTCTAGTTCTTTTGTTCTTGCGGCAATTTCTTCTTCTAGTGCAATATTTTTTGCATATACATCCGCAAAATCTCTGCCTTGCGTATATATTGAGCCGTCAATTTTGTTTATTTGACCAAGTATATCTTTTAAACCCGAAAATATATTCACTAAATGAAATCCTAGATAATAATATATATAGTATTATATACCCTTTTTAACATATTTGTAATACATTTTTTATAATATTAATTAATTTTTCAGAATTTAAGCTGTAAATACAGTGATATTTATTTTCTTTTAACCTGCAAATTTTCTTCATACATGGTGAACACTTTGCATTTGATGAAAAAGAGTAATAATTATCACCCAAAGGTGCTGTTCTTGCTGAGCTTGTTGCAAAAAATACTGTAAAAATTTTGCATTTGCCTATAGCCCAAGCTATATGGGCGCTCCCTGAATCTGGACTAATTAATAAATCACAGTTTTGATAAATATACACTAAATCTGCAAGACTTGTCTGACCTGATAAATTAAGTATATTTCCGCCTGTTATAAATGATAATATCTGCCCTGCAAGTTCTTTTTCTTTGTCAGAACCTGCTGTTATGATAATGTTGCAGTTGTCTTTAAATGTATTTATTATTTCTACCCAGCTTTTTATATTCCAGTGTTTATTTCTCCAAGTGGTTGCGGGGGCTATAACTATTGTTTTTTTTGTTTTATCTAGCTGTGATACTTTTTCTTTTATATCAGTTGAATATTCGTTTTCAAAATTAGGTAGCTTAAATTCAAGCTTTAAATCCTTACAGCCTAAATATTTTGCAAATTCCATATTTCTTTTTACTACATGATAATAAATATCAAATTGTTTTCTGCCTGTTTTTATTATTTCATTTGCGAAAATCCACGAAAATTCCCGTCCGTCATTTAAAGTTATTTTCCTTTTTCCGTTTGATAATCCTAAGATTATTCCGCTTTTTAGCAGTTGTTGAGTATCTAATACAACGTCATATTTTTCTTTGCGGATAGTTTTTATTATTTCAAAAAACTCTTTTAGATTTTCAATTTTACTTTTATTTTGTTTCCATTTCTTTTTTGGTAGAACATATACATTATTTATTAGTGGATTATTAACAATAAATTTAGATGCTTTATCCTCAACAACCCAGTCAAGTATTGCATTAGGATACTCTTTTTTTAACGCATTTACCATAGGCAGGGTATGGATAGTATCTCCAAGTGCGCTTAATCTTATTATTAATATTTTCTTGTCGTTTAAATTTTCCATAATTTTAGTTTATAACAAAAAAAATACAATAAAAGTTTACATTTTAAAGCTTATTTTAAACTTTTTGGGGGAACTTTTTTATAAAAAAATTTATTATCATATTTATGTCAAAAGAGATTATATACGGATAGACTAATGGACAAAAAAAGAGCAAGAGAACTTAGAAATTCAATAGAAATGTGCAAAATGCGTTTGAATACAATAATGCCCCATTTAACAAAAGAAAAAACAGCCCTTAATGAATCTTTTAATAAATTATTGATAGAAAAAGCAATTTTAAAAGATGAACTAAAACAAAAAACAGACTCTTTCCTAATTAGAATGCTGAAAAAAATTAATCATAGAAAAAAAGAATTAATTTGTGATTATTTTAAATAAATTAAAAAATATTAGAAAATGATAAAAAGAAATCACAAATAACATTAAATATAATCGGCATACCAACGATTAAAATTGCCGCACCTAAACATGGCTTAAAAAGGAAACTCATCTGGAAAACGTTAACCTGCGGAGCTGTTTTTGAGATTATTCCTAAGATAATATCTTGTCCTAACGTTGCAATTAATACAGGAGCAGCTATTTGAAGTCCTATGTATAATACATTAGAGGTTATTTTAACAAGGTAATCCATATTAATAATTTCATCCATAGGTATTGCATAAGCGTAAATCGGGAAAATTTCAAAGCTTCTGATGAATGCGTTAAAAGTCCAGTATGCACCGCCGATTTCGAGGAAAATAATCAAACCCAAAAGGCTGAAAATTCTTCCCATAATAGATATTTGTGCCGATGTAGTAGGATCCATAATAGTAGCTGAAGATACACCCTGCTGCATATTAATCATATCTCCGCCGCTTTCTATTGCTTTTACAATGCAATTAACAATAAATCCTAAAATTGCGCCTGCCATATAATTTACAAGTATAGAATAAAGCATTGAAACACTGGCATCTGGAGCTTTTGGGTGTAAAAATATTGTAAGCATTACTGTAAAAATTAACGTAAAACCAATTTTAGCTATAACAGGTATTTCACTGCGCTGTAAAAAGGGAGTGCTTCTCATCAACCCTGCTACACGTGCAAAAATAGGAACTCCTGCAGTAAGTACATTGTTAATTTCGGGGAAATATTTAGGAAAGTCATTTAATATGGTATCAAGCATTATGTTTTCCTTACCTGTTTTTCTCCGAAATAACTTTTCTTTCGGCTAAATTAGGAGTCGGGACTTCATGTCCTTTGTTTCTCATAACACTGAATCGATCTTTACCTGTATTGCCCATAGGTGCTGCCGCATTATTTAATATCTCTTTCATCGGAGTCATATCTTTTTTCATATCGGTTTTAATCTCGTCAATAAAAGGTTTAGTGTAGTTGTAATAATTTGGCGGGAGTACACATTCATCTGACTTAGGAATAACATCAAACGCAATAACTGCACCCTCATTAAATAAATTTGTCAGCAGTTTTAAATACCCTGTACCAAGTAAAATTATTACTAAAAATACAGCAAAAATTTTAGGAGCGGCGGCAATGGTCTGTTCTTGAACTTGTGTTACCGCTTGCAAAATACCTACAATAAGACCTATTGCCGCCGCAGTAAGTACGCAAGGCATTGCTATCATAAGCATTACTATAAGTCCTTTTGTAAAATATTCCATTAAAATTTCCATGTTTTATTCCTTAATTAAAGCTGCCCACAAGTCCGTTAACAATTAATGACCAGCCGTCAACTGCTATAAATATCAGCAGTTTAAACGGCAGAGATATAATTGTGGGCGACAGCATAAACATACCTAAAGCCAAAAGTACATTTGCCACAACTAAATCTAAGACTATAAACGGTATAAATATAATAAAACTTATTTCAAAAGCAGTTTTTAATTCGCTCAAAATGTAAGCAGGAGCTACTTCCCAGATAGTTAAATCTTCAACCGAAGCAGGTGCTTCTTTTCTTGCGAGTTGAACAAAAAATGCCAAATCCTTTTCTCTTGTTTGTTTAAGCATAAATTCTTTTAACGGTTTAGAACCCTCACTAATGGCTAAAACCATAGAACCCGATTCTTGATAAGGTTTAGAGCCTACTTCATACATTTGCTGAAAAACAGGGCCCATTGTGTAAAATGTTAATATTATTGATAATCCTACAAGGACTATTGCAGGCGGGATTTGTTGAGCTCCGAGTGCCTGTTTTAAAAACCCGAATACTATAGCATATCTTAAAAAACTTGTCATGCAAACAAACATAAATGGCAGCATTGAGAACATTGCCATTACTGCTAATAATTGTATTACGGGACTTAAATCTTTTAATATTGCATCCATTTTAACCTCGATTTATCTTAAATTTTTCTTTTAATGTCTCTGAAATATTTATTGGTTTTTGAGGCTCTGTGGTATCAATATTTTCAGCCTCAAGTTTTGCAAGCAGGGTTGTAGATGTATTGTCGCCTGCTACTAAAAATCTTTCATATCCTGCTTTTATTATATAAACGCTTTTTGTAGGCGATAATTTTATCATGTTTTCAACTTTTAAATAGGTATTGTTTAAGTTATTTGGCATACTTACGGACTTTTTATAAATGTACAATACTATTACAATGAACCCAATCATTGCAAATGTATATGTAGCAAAATTTATAATATATCCGTTCATTTTATCCCTTTATATACTTTCGTCTTCTATTTCAAAATCACTGTAGTCAAAGTTTTCATCTTCGTTTGCGTGTGCTTGCGGTTTTTGAGTTGGAGCAGACGCTTTAGGTGCAGCTGTTTTTACTGCGGGTTTTGCTTGTGCAGTTTTTTGTTCAGGTTGTTGAGCTTCTGTTTTTACCGCCTTTTCTGTTTTTTTGACAGGCGCTTCTTTTGTCTTTTTTACGTTATCTATTCTAACTCCGTATCTGTCATTTAAGATTACAAGCTCGCCTGTTGCAACTAGTTGATTTTCTACACGCAGTTTGATTTTATTGTCGTAAATAGAGCCTACATCTATAACAAGCCCCTCTGATATCTGCTTTAATTCGCCTAGCGTCATTTTTACATTATCAAATTCCGCAGTTATATCAACAAGTATTGAATCCCACATGTTTTGGGATTTTACTGTTGTTTCTTCTTCCATATCATTACCTCCGTTTTTATCAAGGTTTATAATTATTGACGGATTTGGATTAACCTTAAAATTTACTGTTTTGCTGCTCCACGCTGCCGTCATATAGTTTATATCACTGTCTTCAAGCAGAATTATGTCACCTGCTTCCATTGATTTTATTTCGTTTAACGCTATTTTTGATTTTCCTGCTTCGATTTTTATTGTGGTGGTTGTATCTTTAAAATCTGTTATGTTGAATTTTTCTTTTATTTCGCTTGTTTTTGGTTCGTTAATTATACAACTAGGTATTTTTATTATTATTTTTCCTATATGATTTTTTTTGTATCTAATAAAAAATGTTAAATATAATTCCTTGTTATTTTGAATTTTCGCTTTATTTACAACTGTTTTATTTATTTTATCCTCTATATTTGAATATATAAATGAAGTTAATGATTGAATAAGCCTTGCTTCTATTTCAGTCAAATTTTTAAGTTCAAATTCTTTGTCATCTTTACCTAATGCACTGTTTAAAAACTCATCAACAACCTCTGAAGATATCTTTATATTTATGTTAAAGTCATTTCCAACAGGTATATTGCTTACAAAATATTCATCTCCGTATGATAATATACTGCCATTTTCAGAAACACCAATAAATCTTAACTCATAATCTTTTTCAAAAAATTTTTTTATTGCTTTTTGAGTATTTAAATAAAAATCTTCATAAAATAGAGAATAGTTATTGAACAAACTATTTTGAATATCCGCATTAATTTCATTGTCTGTTTTTAAAGCTGTCATTTTATTCCCTAATCTTATTATATAAGAATATAATATATTTTTTTATAATGGGCAAAATCATTTATATGTTGTAATTTTTAATAAAAAATTTTTATAAATCATTATTTTAAATGATAACAAATTTAGCAGATTTTTGTATACTGAACACTTGAATATAGTAATTATTTGGGGCATATGTATGGCAAAAGTCAATACACAAAGAATAAAACCGCAAGAGCAAAGACCTGATTTAAAAATCGCACCAAAGGTCAAAACAAAGCCCTATAGCGATATAGACTTAAATAATTGGAAAGACTATAGCCATATAAAAACTGATACATGGTGGGAATTTGCTCAGCGTGATAATACTCATGGGCATAGTAATGAATACCACGGAAATTATATACCTCAAATAGCACAACAATTGTATGAAAGATTTACTAAAAAAGGTGATATAGTTCTGGATTTATTTTTAGGCTCTGGTACAAGCGCTATTGAAGCAATAAATATGAAAAGAAGATGTATCGGGGTTGAATTAAAGCCTGAACAGACAGAAATTGTGCGCTCTAAATTCAGCGAAAAAGAACTTGTAACCGATGTTAATTTAATTTGTGCTGACAGCGCAGCAAAATCAACAAAAGAAAAAATTCAGGCAAGACTCGATGTTATGAGGAGCGAAAAAGCGCAGTTCCTTATTCTTCATCCGCCTTATGACGATATTATAAAATTCTCCGACAGAAAAGAGGATTTATCGAACTGCGGTTCTACGGAAAAATTTTATGAACTGTTTAAGCAGGCAGCACAAAACGGCTATGATATGCTTGAAAAAGGCAGATTTGCAGCTTTAATTATAGGTGATAAATACTCAAATGGCGAGATTGTACCTTTAGGCGCTGACTGTGCAGCCAAAATGCGTGAAGTCGGGTTTAAAATGAAAGCTGTTATTGTTAAAAATATGGAAGGTAATGAACGGGCGAAAGGCAAAACTGCTAATTTATGGCGCTATCGTGCATTAAACGGCGGTTTCTATATTTTCAAACACGAGTATATTTATGTATTCCAAAAAGTTTAGACACCTTAAAACAGGAAATATCTATGAAATGCTCAGAAATGACGTTATTAATGCAACTAATGCCAATGCTGAGCAAGTAATGGTGCTTTATAAAAGTGATTTATACCCTGATAAACTTTTTGTCCGCGAAAAAAACGAATTTTATGAAAAATTTAAACAGCTATAAAAAAAGAGCCCTTAAATTTTAAGAGCTCTTTTTAATTTTAATTGTTATTATAGACTGCAAGAACCGCAAGTACAGCAATCATTTAATGCTTCTTGTGCTTCTTTAATTCTTACTTTAATACGTCCGTCAACTGCAATGCCTTCACCTGTTTTTTCTGAAATTAATAACGGGTTAATATCAAGTTCATCAATGAATTTGAAGTCATTAACTAATTGTGACAGTCTTAATAAAGTTTCTTGAATTTGATTGATGTTAGCAGGTGTTGTACCTCTTGCACCTTGTAAAAGTTTGTATGCTTTAACTGATGTAATCATATCCATAGCATCTTCGTCGGTTAAAGGAGCAATTCTGAATGTAACGTCTTTCATAACTTCAACGAATACACCGCCTAAGCCGAACATCATCATTGGGCCGTATTGAGGATCTGTTGCGATACCGCATACCATTTCTCTTGAACCTTTTACCATTTCTTGAATAATTACACCTTCTAAGCCCTCAAGTAATCCTTTTTCTTCAAGACGTTTTAGAAGTGCATTATATTCGTTTCTTAATTGTTCTTCGCTTCTGATGTTAACAACAACGCCGCCTACATCTGTTTTGTGAGATGTTGTTTTTGATGTCATTTTCATAACAACAGGGTATCCGATTGAGTTGCCTAAGTTAACAACTTCATCAATATTAGTAGCTAAGCCGTATTTGCAAGCTCTGATACCGTAAGCTTGAAGTACATCAATACTTTCTAATGTTGTTAATTGGTCACGTTCCTCTGAAATAGATTTTTTAATAATATCGCAAACCTTGTTTCTGTCTACATCATAGCAAGGAATTTTACCTGCGGGTTTTTCCATCCATTGTCTTTGCTGGTCTAATCTGCATAATGCTTCTGCAGCTTCTTCAGCATACATATAGAACGGCATATTAACTTCCATATTTGAAATCTTTGTAAAGAAATCATTTGTTGTCATAAATACGCCTAAAATTGGTTTTGTTGGATTTTGAGCTTTAATTTTCATTAACGCTTCAGCAACATCAATATCTTTTAAACCTAAGAACGGTAAGTAAATTACCATAATCATATCAACATTTTCATCTGCAATAACAGTTTCTAATGTTTGCATATAGTGTTCAATAGGTGCTGAAGCTATCATATCAATTGGGTTTTTAACAGATGCAGCTGACGGCAGAAAACTTCTTAATTTAGCTTTTGTTTCATCTGTAATAGGCGCCATTTTCATGCCTGCTTCACAGATAGCATCAGTTGCCATAATTCCAGGGCCGCCAGAGTTTGTAATAATAGCAACTCTGTTGCCTTTTGGTATCGGGCAGTTTGAAAATGCTTTAGCGTTAGCAAATAAGTTCTTTAAAGAAAATTCTCTTATAACGCCTGATTGTTTTAATAAAGCTGCAGCCGCTTTATCTGCACCAGCTAAAGAACCTGTGTGTGAGGAAGCTGCCGAAGCACCTGCTGCGCTTCTGCCTGATTTTAATGCTAAAATAGGTTTTTTCTTTGTTATTCTTGTTGCTAATTTTCTGAAGTTTTGAGGGTTTTTAATTGACTCCATATACAAAAGGATTTGTTTAACGTCGTCATCATTTTCCCAGTATTCAAGCATTGTTTCAGCGTTGATATCAGCTTGATTACCAATTGAAACAAATTGAGAAAAACCAAGGTTTAAGTCTTTTAATATATTTAAAATACCACCGCCAAGAGCGCCTGATTGAGATACAAAACCGATATCACCTCTTATTGGCAGTGATTCAGCAAATGTAGCATCCATCATTACATCTGGGTGAGTATTTAAAACACCTAAGCAGTTAGGCCCTACACATCTCATGCCGTATTCTTTAACTTTAGCAAGGAGTTGTTTTTCCATTTCGGCACCTTCAGCACCTGTTTCTTTAAACCCTGCTGTTATGATACATAAGCCTTTTACACCTTTTCTATGGCATTGGTCAATAGTATCAAGAACAAATTTAGCATTAACAACAATAACAGCTAAATCAACTTCTCCTGGGACTTCTTCAATTGAAGTGTATGCTTGAAATCCCTCAATGATACCTCCTTTTGGGTTAACAGGATATATTTTCCCGTTAAATTTATAATCTCTAAGTCTTTGCATAAGCTCTGAACCGATAGTTTTCGGTTTTGTTGAAGCACCGATTACTGCAACAGACTTTGGTTTCATAATTTTGTTTAAAAGCTCATCTTGCATTTTTTTATCCTTTCATTTATTAGTAACCGTTTTCAATCCATTCTCTGACTCTGAATTTTGCGCCGAGGCTGTTTGCGATTTGTTCGCATTTTTTTAAGTTCAGATGTCTGCCTTTAAAGCCCTCTACTACCGTTGCTGTAACTATAATATCGGTGGAGGCACAGGCTTTTATAAAATTTTTTACTTCTTCATAAGCACCTTCAAAGTTTGGCTTAGAAAGTTCATTATATTCTTGTTCATTTTCCCCGTTTAAACTAACTGAAAATTCATCAATTAAGCCTTTAAGCTCGGGCACAACATTTCTTTTATATACGTAATTAGCGTGTCCGTTAGTATTAACACGTAATTTTATATTGGGATAATTCTCTTTTATATATTTTGCAACTTCTTTTAAAACATCAAGTTTTAACATAGGTTCACCGTATCCGCAAAATATAATTTCACTTGAAAGTTTATCTTTCATAGCTTCAAGCTGTTTTATAACATCTTTAGCACTGACATTTTCAGTATTTAAAAATAAATTAGCGCCGACAACATCATCTTTTATTGAACGAATACAAAATATGCAGTCATTTGTACAGCTGTTTGTTAAGTTAATATAAATTTTTCCGTCTAATAAGTATACTAAATTATAGTCTGTCATGTCTTTACACCTGCCATTAAATTGTGGCACAAATAATATATGATAACAAGTAAATTTTTTTAATAATTCAGCCTAAATTTTTGTTTTATGGTATAAATAAACAATGATTGAAATTTTAATTTTATACATAATTCACAAACGAGAAAAAACAATTTATTCTATCCGTAAAGAGATTATAGAAATATTTGGGGCATTTACAAAACCAAGCATTGGTACAATATACCCAGCACTTAAGCGTTTGCTTAGGGAAAAGGCTGTTGCAGTAAATGATATAATGTCAGAGGGCGGAAAAAAATCTTCTTACTATTCAATTACCAAAAGAGGACTTGAATATTTTAAGGAATTATTTTTTAACGGCGGCAGTGATAATCCTTCTGTATTTTATACTCAATTGCAATCAAGGCTTGGGACTATGGGGCTTTTGTCCGTAGAGGATAGAAAACGCTTTATTTCAGATTTTTCTAAAAAAATGGAAATTTATCAATTTGAAATAGAAAACAGATTAAATGATGAATTTTTAGAGCTGGATTACTATCAAAATCAGCTTTTAACAAGAACTTTAAAAGAAATAAAATCATTAAAAGAATATTTAAACGCATTAAAGGCAGATTAATATGCCTGCAATAATTTCATCAGTAGAAAAAGACTCCATAGCTGAGGAACTTGGAATAACGGCTGGTTCTGAGCTTTTAACTGTCAATGGGATTAAATTGCGTGATTATATTGATTATCAATATGCGGTAATGGCGGAAGAACTTGAATTCGAAATAAAATTACCCGACGGAAATATTGAATGCTACGAAATAGAAAAAGATTTTGAAGAAGATTTGGGGTTTATATTTGAGTCCGCAATCTTTGACAGAATAAAACCTTGCGCAAATAATTGTATTTTTTGCTTTGTAGACCAACAACCTAAGGGACTGAGGCCGTCTTTATACATAAAAGATGACGATTACAGACTTTCTTATCTGCAGGGAACTTATGTAACGCTTACTAACTTAACAAAAAAAGATAAAGAACGTATTGCCTCTCAACACTTAGGGCCTTTGTATGTTTCTGTTCACACCACAAACCCTGATTTGCGCTCAAAAATGCTTAATAATAAAAATGCCTCAAACCTTTTAAAAGAGCTTGATTTTTTAAAAGAAAACGACATCCCTATTAATACTCAAGTAGTTTTATGCCCCTCATACAATGACGGTGAGGAATTAAAAAGAACTTTGAATGATTTATGGAAGTATAAAACCATTTTAAACTCAATAGCAATAGTGCCTGTCGGGATAACAAAATACCGAAAGGAAAAATTAAAGCAGGTTACAAAAAAAATTGCGCTCGAAACTATTAAAATTGTTGATGAATTTAATAAAAAAATAAAGAAAAATATTGCAAGCGTATCGGATGAGTTTTTCTTGATTGCAGGGCTTGAAATACCCGAAAAAAAATATTATAACGGGTTTAACCAGCTTGAAGACGGCGTTGGCTCTTTAAGATGTTTAATAGATGACTTTAACAAGCGTTTAAAAAAAGCACCTAAAAGCATAAAAGAAAAAAAAGAATACACAATTGCCTGCTCTGTCAGCGCATCAAGTGCTTTTTATAAATTTGCGGACGAACTTAATAAAATAAAAAA
>CANQRT010000004.1 GCA_947626325.1 Candidatus Gastranaerophilales bacterium
TAACCCTGCTGCAATATTTAACGGCTTCTGTTATTTCTTTTGCTACGTTAGTTTTTTGTTCGTTTCCGCTTGTTCTAAACCATAAAAAGTTTTTAGCAACAAATTTTGTCTGACCTAAGTGAACCATTAATCGTCTTAACTCAGGCTGGAATACTATTACTAATGACAATAACAAACCTGTTAAAAGGTACTGAGCAATTTGTCCTAATATTTGAAATTGCAAAGCAATTAGAACGCCCGAAAATATCCAAGCCGATATTATAAATAATAATATGCCTCTTACCAGTTTTTCAGATTGAGTATTTTTTATAAATTTTACATAAATATACGCTACAATTAATATAACAATAAGAACCTGCACCGCATCTTTAATTGTTAAATTAACAGTGCTTGTTGCAAGTTCTGTCTTATCAAATAAATTACCGTAAAAATTTAATAATTTATCAATCATTCATTATACTTTCGGGTATTACATCATTGTGTGTTAATTCTTCATAAGTTTGTCTATTTATTATAATATCAGATTTTCCGTTATTTACAAGTACTGCGGCAGGTTTTAATACTCTGTTGTAATTACTGGACATTGAATATCCGTAGGCGCCAGTATCATAGAAACAAATAACATCCCCTTCTTCTATTATAGGAAGTTTAACATCTTTAGCTAATATATCACCAGATTCACAGTGTTTACCTGCAATAGTTACAATTTCTTGCTCTGTTTCGTTGGGTTTATTTGCAATTTCCACAGTGTATTCAGCTTGATACAAACTTGGTCTGATATTGTCGGACATCCCGCCATCTATGGCTTGATATCTTCTTCCGTTTGAGGCTTGTTTTGAACTGCCTGCAGTATATATTGTTACTCCCGAAGTACCTATTATGCTTCTTCCTGGTTCTATGTATACATAAGGGGGTTCAAGATTGTATTTGTCACAATGATATTCTATTGATTTAATTATTGTTTCAGCTATATCATATACGGATATTGGCTTATCTTCGTTTGTATATTTTATTCCCAGCCCTCCGCCTATATTAATTTCATTTAAATTCAATCCGAATTTGTCATTTACACGCTTTATTTCTTTAAAAATAACACCTATTTCATCATAATAGACCTGTTTTTCAAATATCTGTGAGCCTATATGTGCATGAAATCCGCATAATTTAAGATTTTTATATTCACTTGTTATTAAGTTTACAGCCTCATCAATTTGAGTTAAATCAAATCCGAACTTGGAATCAATGGTGCCTGTTTTTATATATTCGTGAGTATGACATTCTATTCCAGGAGTTATGCGCATAAGTATTTTTACTTCTTTATTTTTACTTTTTGCAATGTCATTTAATAGCTCTAATTCATAAAAATTATCTACGGAAATTCTGCTTATTCCTGTATCTATAGCCATTGTTAATTCTTCAAATGTTTTATTATTCCCATTAAATAAAGTTTCAGCCATATTAAATCCTGAGGAGTCTGCTGTATATATTTCTCCGCCTGAACATAAATCAAGCCCAAAACCCTCTTGCGCCATTATTTTGCAGATTGCTTTTGTCATAAACGCTTTTGAAGCATATACCATTTTCATTTTAGGGTATGACTTAAATGCGTCTTTGTAACTTCTTGTCATTGAACGGATTGTTGCCTCATCAAAAATATATAAAGGTGTTCCGTATTTATTTGCAAGCTCGGTTAAGTCGCATCCGCCTATTTCCACATTGCCTTTAGTATTTATTTTTCTTGTTATTGGCATTATATCTTGATTTGCTGTTTTCATTATTTTCTCCTGTTTGTTATTTTATAGTACCATAAACATTTTGCTTGATTAATATAAAAAAAGTATTAATATAAAACTATGAAGAAGATAGTTTTAACGCTTATATTTGTAGTTTCATTAATGCAATGTGCATATTGTGCCGATTATGATGCATTATATGATGCTGCGCAGCCTTTTGGGACAAAATTATATAATGATATTGACCCGTATCAAGATGAAGATACCCTTAAATATTCGTGGTCGCCTTATCCGCTTTTTAGAACCAGTGCGGATTTGTATTTTAAAGATATAACTATTCCTCCAGGCTATTATCTTTTAACACCGAGAGAACTTAAAGGACATGATTATGTCTTGTTTAAGCAGAACGGAAAAGTTGAATATATAATACCAGTTGTTAAAAAAGATTTAACTCCTTTAAATTTCTATGATGCAGATGTACCTAAAGTTAAACTTACGGCTTGGCAAAAGTTTACAACTGGTGTGAGAAAAAAGTTTTATGATACGGCTAAAAGTTCAGGACGTTCAACTCCGCCGTCATCATACATTAATATTGAAGTTGAAGTAAAATATATTATTATGACTTTATACTATGGTGAGAATAAATACACTCTGCTATTTAGACGGAGTCCTTATTGATTTTTAGCCTGTCTTTAGATACTAAATATCCGCATTTTGTACAGGCAAAAGTTTCTCCCGTTGAATCAACTGGCAAAAATGTGTGATTGCAGGTTAATACATCCTCAAGCTCTGTTTCATTTTCCCCGCATGGAATTGTTATACCCTTTTCACTGTGTTTTAGCTTATTATATATTTTAATTAACTTTTCAATGATGTACATAATTTATAATGTTTTCAGAAATTATTGCTACACATAGTAATATTGTAAATAAAGAAAGCAGATTTTGCACCGTTAAAAACTTTCTTATAAAATTTCTTTGTTCAATAGGGGCTTGATTTTCACCTCTCATGCTTCCCATTAATATATTATACTTTATTTCTTCATCTGGATTATTTATATGTATATTCATAATTTTTATTAATATAACTGCAGTAGGAACAGATAATAAGGTTATTAAATAAACAGGGGATAGTGATTTAAATAATACTCTTATTATAATATTTAAGTAAGCTCCTAAAATAAATATTACAAGTAAAATAAGTGCATTTTTTTCGTTTCCGCATAGCCTGGAAAGAGTTAATTTCCTATTAGTATTGTCGTATTTATAATCTAAAAGCATATGATTATGTAATACCGCAACAACAAGCAGCCCTGTAGATATTGAAATCGCTAAAATATCATAAGAAAATCCGCCAGTCATAACAAAATAAATTCCAGAATACATAAGCGGAGCAAAAACAACTGCCACAAGAATTTCACCAAATCCTAATGAGCCTAAAAAGGGATAAAGCAAAAATATTAATGCGGACGGGATTATTATATATAGGAGTTTAAGTCCATATAAACTAATAAAATACAAGCCGAATAATCCGCCGATAATAAATAGTCCTGCTGAAATAATTAACGCTTTTTTTACCGAAAATGTTCCGTTTATTATTAAAGAACATTTTCCTTTTTGAAAATTAAAATCCGTTTTTAACCCCTTTTTAATTTTGTTATATTCAATGATGTAATCAATAACATCGTCAAATAAGTTTGTAGCTAAGTGTAATATTACGATGGCTATTAGTGCCAATAATCCATAAAATATGTTTCCACCTTGTAATACGGCAAATAAAAAAGGAACAACCCAAGACATAACTGATATGGGCAGAGAATAGCCTCTACATAAGGTAAAAAACAGGTTAATTCTAACTATAAAGCCCATAAAATGCACAAACCTCACCAATATCTAATCTAGTGTCGCACTTTGCCGCCGACTGTCTTGAAATTTCTTTTCGCTCGGGATAGTCGCTCGCTCGACTTCGTCTTGCACTCGCTTTACCCTCGCTTATCGGACTTACGTCCGTCCGAAATTCCGCTCATCGTCGCCGTACAAGTGCTCACCTTTTAAAATTGCCACTCCAAAATTTCGCTCACGTTCCTTGTCACGAAATTTTCTCGGACAATATTATAAGCATAGCTCAAAAATATTAATTTTTTGTAAAAAAATGTTAAAATAATTTTTGATATATAATTATATTAGACGTAATATTAAAAAAACAATAAATAAAAAATATTTTTACAAACAAAATAAATATTTTAATTTTAAAAAAAACATGCTATAATATTAAAACAAAAGTTGATAAAGTGTTCTAAATACATTTTATCTTCTCCCCAAAAAATATATAAAGAATTTTATGTTAATAATTCGTAAAATTAATTTATAGAAAAAGCAATTATTTAAAATAAAATTTTTTTATATATAAGTGTAGGTAAGTAAGTATTTTTGTCGGAGGAAGAATGACAATAAGTGTGAACTCTAGGAAAAAACAGGCAAAAAAATCTTTTGATGAACTGTTAAATGATTTAAGAACAAGCAACTCTGAAAAAGTTAGATATAATGCAGCAAGAGTACTTGGTGAAATGGGCGATGCAAGTGCAGTTGAACCCTTGATTGATGTACTTAAAAATGATAGAAACGGCTCCGTTCGTTTATATGCAGCAAGAGCACTTGGTGAACTCGGTGAAGTATCTGCTACAATCCCTTTAATAGAATCACTCCGTGAAGATAGAAACGTTGATGTTCGTGTTCGTGCAGCAAGAGCATTAGGTCGTTTAGGCGGCAGAGAAGTTGTTGAACCACTCGTTGAAGCATTAAATGATGAAAATCCTCAAGTTTGTATTACAGCTACAGATGCTTTAATTGAAATTGGCGATGTGGCTACAGATGCTTTAATCGAGTCTTTAAACAGCGAAAAAGTTAATGTAAGATGCGATGCAACAAGAGCACTTGGCGAAATCGGCAACTCTAAAGCTGTTGACCACATTATTGAAATGTTAAAAGATGAATGGGTTAATGTTCGTATTTATGCGGTTACTTCTTTAGGTAAACTTAATGATACAAAAGCTGTTCCTTCTTTAATTGAAGTTATGAAAAATGAAAAAGAAAATGAACTTGTTAGAGCTGGTGCAGCAGCTGCTTTAGGCGTACTTCGCGACCAAAGAGCTTTGCTTCCTTTAAGAGAATTAATTGTTAAAGCTGAAGAACTTGGTGAACTTGAAGATACTGCTTTAAAATCATTTAAGAAAATTATGGCAGCTAACTGGAAACCTGTTAATGATATGCAGGGTAAAAAAGTTACCGCATAATATCTATTAATTTAGTTTATAAAAAAGGCTCCTATTAGGAGTCTTTTTTTGTTAATTTTTATTCTGTTCTTTGACATCAGCCCTTTTTTTATTTAAAGTATTATTGGATAGGGGTCGGTTTTTATGAAAATTAGGACAGAAAATCTTGTTAAAATATATAATGATAGAACAGTCGTTAATAATATTTCTTTAGAGGTTAATAAAGGGGAAGTTGTAGGGTTGCTTGGGCCTAACGGTGCAGGAAAAACCACTACTTTTTATATGGTTGTTGGGTTAATTAGACCTAATTCGGGTAAAATTTTTATTGATGATGTTGATTTAACCGAAATGACAATGAATTTAAGAGCTAAACATGGTATTGGTTATCTGCCTCAGGAGGCTTCTATTTTTAGAAAACTATCTGTAGAAGATAACATAAAACTTGTTCTTGAACTTAATGATAAACTGACTAAAGATGAAAAAGCAAAAAAATTAGAAGAACTGCTTGAAGAATTTAGTATAAAAAGATTAAGAGATACTATGGCAGTTTCACTCTCGGGCGGTGAAAGAAGAAGGGTGGAAATCGCACGAGCACTTGCTGCAAGCCCTGAGTTTATACTGCTTGACGAGCCGTTTGCTGGTATTGACCCTATCGCTATAGGCGAAATTAAGGAAAATATTAAAATTTTATCTGATAGAGGGTTAGGGGTTCTTATTACTGACCATAATCCAAAGGCTACTTTATCAATTACGGATAGAGCCTATGTCATTTTTGACGGTAAAATTCAAATAGAAGGTTCTCGCGATAAAATTGCTAATGATGAAATTGCAAAACAATTCTATCTTGGAAAGGACTTTTCGCTTTAATGAAATTTAAATTAATAGACAGATATATATTTGGGCAGGTTTTTTTAGCTTGTTTTGCCTGCATTATTATATTTATGATTGTTTGGATTATGCCAGAAATCTTTTTAAAAACAGTACAGCGTGTTATAAGCGGTGTTTATACTGTTGAAACTGGTGTTGAAATAATATTATATGAACTGCCTAAGGTATTAAATATAGCATTGCCTGTGGGAATGCTTTTGGGTTGTTTGCTTACCTTTGATAAATTAAGCAAAGATTTTGAAATTACTGTACTTAGAGGTTCGGGTATTTCATTTATACGTATTATAGCTTCAGTTATCATATTAAGTGTGTTTGCTACATTTGTTACTTTTGTTGTAGGCTCAAAACTTTTGCCTGTTTCTGCTGCTAAGTTAAGCATTATTAAAGGCGAAATTAAAACATCACAGTTTGTTTTTCCTGTAAAAAATCCAGATGACTCAATGAATAAAATTATTATTGTTTCTAATTTTGATGATAATAATATTAGAGATGTTATAGTATTGAATTTTTATAACAGTGCAGAGGAAGGCTCAAGCCTTTTATCCAGCGTTATCGTTTCTGATTTCGTTAAGTATGATTATAAAAAATGGATTATTAACAGTGGTAAAAAATATTTAATTTCAAAAGACGGTATCTTTCATAAAATTGATGAAATTAGTAATTTACCTGTACTGGAAAATGAAAGTGCTAAAAATGCTTTTAAATTAATGAAGTATTCAATTAATCGTGATAGAGAACTTACAAATGCGCAAATTTCTGAGTATATTAAACTTTTAAAAAAGGAAAAAATGGATGATGAATATAGATTTATGCTGAATAAGTATATTCAAAGATATGTCCATTCATTTATGTGTGTTTTATTTACTATATTAGGCTGTATTCTTGGATTTTCCAAACCAAGGGAGCAAAAATTTATTGGAATGCTGGCAGCTGTTGGGATTATTTTTGCGTATTATATAACAATTCCGTTCTTTGATATGCTGGCAGAAAAAGCTATTTTATCGCCTTGGGTAACTTCTATGATAGCCCCTGTTTGTGCGGTTATAGTGATTATAGTACTTAAAAAAGTTAAGGATTTATAATGATAAAAAAAATATTTAGTTTAGTAATTTTAAGCTTAATTGGTATATTATTTCAGCCTGCACTAGCAAAAGAGAGGATGCCATATAGAATTGTTCAAGATCCTGTTGGGGTTTATATTATTGAACTTAATTCCTCAAAAGCAAAAGGGCATTTAATTCCGTTTTATGTTGATGATTTAGCTGAAAATAAAGAAGTTTATGATTTAACATTTTCTAAATTTGTTGTAAATGCAGGTTTTTTTGACCCTAAAAATCAAAAGACTGTATCTTATGTGGTTATTAACGGTGATACAGTTCTTGATCCAACTCAAAATGAAAGTTTAATGAACAATACAACTTTAAAACCATATATGGGCAAGATTTTAAATCGTTCAGAATTTAGAATTTTAGAGGACTCTAAAAAAAATATAATTTATGATATTGCGCCTCACAATGAAAAGCCAAAGAACGGATTTGTAATAAAGCATTCAGTGCAGGCTGGGCCTATGCTTTTTCCTGATTTAAGGCTGGAGGAGGAGTTTTTTGTTATTAAAAAAGACGGAAAAATAATCAGCGAGTCAGCTTCCGCTTTACATAAATATGCCAGAACTGCTATAGGTATTCGAGAAAATAATGTTTATATATTTATTGTAACAACTAAACATCCTATGACACTTGAGGAGCTTTCAGACCTTACCCGCAAATGGGGTATGGAAAAAGCCATGGCATTTGACGGCGGTGGTTCTACATCTTTTGACTCTGCTGAATTGCACGTTATTTCTGAAAAAGATAATAAAGCAAGAAAATTAAAATCTTTTTTAATCTTTAAATGATTTTAGATAATCAGTTATTGCAATAAGTCCGAGTTTATAAACATTTGCTCCAAACCCTGTTATTTGACCTATGCAGGCAGGTGCTGTTAGTGATATTTTCCTAAATTCTTCTCTTTTGTGTATATTTGATAAATGGATTTCAACAGCAGGTATATTTACCGCTAACAAAGCATCTCGTATTGCAACGCTGGTATGAGTGTATGCTGCAGGATTTATTACTATTCCGTCATAATTACTTTTTGCTGCTTGTATCTTGTCTACAAGCTCACCTTCTATATTGCTTTGATAAAACTCTACAGAAGTATTTAGCAATTGAGCTTCCTTTTTTACAAATTCTTCTATGTCGCTAAGTGTTTGATTTCCATATTTATCAGGCTCTCTAGTTCCTAATAAATTTAAATTTGGGCCGTTTAAAAATAATATTTTCATAAATTCCTCATATTGTTAATTAATTCTTTTGTTTTAAATCTTACTTTTTCGTCCTCCGACAATATTTCTTCAAGTGTCGGATTTTGGATACCTTTATAGTTATCATATATTTTTTTTGTTATTTCATATATTTGAAGAAATTTTATTTTCTTTTCAAGAAAAGCAAAAACAGCTTCTTCATTTGCTGCGTTCATACATACAGGATATGTTCCGCCTTTTTTTCCTGCCTCTACAGCAAGTGCTAGTGAGGGAAATTTTTCTGTATCAGGGTTATAAAACTCAAATTTTGCAGCTTTTATAAAATCAAAACTTTCAGTTTCTATTCCCTCGCAGCGTTCGGGATAGGTTAGAGCATACTGTATTGGAATGTGCATACTCGGGTTCCCGATTTGTGCAATTATACTTCCGTCTTTGTATTCTACTGCACTATGTATATAACTTTGAGGATGAACAACAACTTTTATATTTTCATATTTAAAGTTAAATAAATGATGTGCTTCTATAACCTCAAGTCCTTTATTCATTAATGTTGCAGAATCAACTGTTATTTTTTTGCCCATTTTCCAGCGTGGATGTGCAAGTGCTTCTGTTAAATCAGCTTTCTCCATTTCTTCTTTTGTTGAAGTCCTGAAGGGCCCGCCTGATGATGTTATTATTAAGTGCTTTGCAGACTTTTTGTTCGTCATACATTGAAATATTGCACTATGCTCACTATCTACGGGTAAAATATTTACATTGTTTTCTTTTGCTAACTTCATTACTATATCACCTGCCATTACAAGAGTTTCTTTATTAGCAAGTGCAATATCTTTTTTGTTCTTTATTGCGGTAATAGTAGGTTTTAATCCAATTTTTCCTGATAAGGCTACTAGGACTAAATCAATTTCAGCTAAGTCGGCAATTTCGTTTAATCCTTCATCTCCAAATAAAATTTTTGTGTTATTTAATTTATTTTGCAATATCTGAACATCATCTTTTGATTGAACACAAACATATTTGGGTTTATATTTTTTTGTTTGTTCAATTAAAAGCTCAGTATTTTTTCCGCCGCTTATTGCAATTACATTAATTAATCCGTTTAGCTTATCTACTACCTCAAGCGCCTGTGTGCCGATTGAACCTGTTGAACCTAATATTGCTATATTTTTTACCATATTATACTCTGCCGTAGATATCTTTCAGGCGCACTATATCATTTTCATCCAAAATATCGCCTTGTTGAACTTCTATTATTTTTAATTGTTCGTCTGACTCATTTTGAAGCGAATGGATTTCTTCTACGCCTATATCAATACTGTTTCCCTGTTCTAAAGTATATGTTTTATCCCCTTTTATAACAGTTGCCTGCCCTTCAAGCACAACCCAGTGTTCACTTCTATGATGATGTAGTTGAAGACTTAATTTCGCTTTTGGATTAACTATTATACATTTTGTTAAAAACCCGCTTCCTTCTTCAAGTACGCTATAGCACCCCCATGGTCTATATACGGTTTTATGAATTTCTTTTGCTGTTGTATTTTTACCGTTTAATTTTTTGTATAAATTTTTTACTCCGTCAGTATTTTTTGCAGAGCAGATTAGTACAGCATCTTCTGTTTCGACAACTGCAGTATCTTCCAACCCTAATGTTGCTATTAGTTTTGATGTAGAATATACTAAAGAATTCTTTGAATTAATATCAATTACGTTACCTGTTATATAATTTCCGTTTTTATCTTTATCTGATATTTCATAAATTGAATCCCATGAGCCTATATCTTTCCAGCTGGTTTCAAACGGAATTATTGCCATTTTTTTTGTTTTTTCCATTAATGCATAATCTATTGAAATATCAGTCATTTGCTCGTATTGATTTAAAGATATAGCTGGGATAGAGGTGGTTATTTTTTCACTTTCAGCTATTTTAAATATATCTTTAGCATAACGCTTCATTTCTTCAATATATGTTTCAACACTGAACATATAAATTCCAGTATTAACGTACAATTTACCTTTTAATTTTTCTTTATCAGCCTTTTTGTTGGGCTTTTCTTTAAAAGTCGTTACCTTTAAAGCTTCAGGTACTATTTCATTTATTTTAGGATTTTTCCTTGCTTTTATATATCCAAAGTTCTCATCTATTTTATCGGTAAGCTGAGGAAAAGCTACTATATAGCCTGCTTGTGCAAGTTTTATTCCTTTTTCTATTATATTTGCAAATTCTATTCGGTTTGGTATTATGTGGTCAGAGGGTACTGATAAAACTATTGCTGATTTGTTGTTTATTAATCCTGCATTGTTTTCAATATATTTAACAGCTATGGTTAAAGCAGGTGCTGTATTTTTAATTATTGGTTCAGTTATAACTTTATAGTCTGATTTACGGCAGAATTTTTCCTTTAATACTTTTAATTGTTCTTTAATAGCGCTAACGTGTTTTACATTTGTAGATGTTATTATATTCTTGTCGTCGCAAATTGTTGCAAGCCTTAAAAATGTTTTTTGGAAAAGAGTATATTCATCATTAATTTTAAAAAGCTGTTTAGGATATGTCGCTCTTGATAGCGGCCATAATCTGCTTCCAGCTCCTCCTGCTAATATTACCGAATATAATTCAACCATAACTATCCTCTTTTTGTTATTATACAATAAACTTTTATATTATTGAAATTCTTTGCCAATCTTAATGTATAATTAAATTATGAAAAATTATAAAAATATAATTTCTTTAATGTCTGGTACTTCTATAGATGCTATAGATGCCTGTTTAGTTAGAATATATAATGATTTAACTTTTAAAGTTATTGATTTTTATTCTCTTAGCTACAGTGAAAATATAAAAAAGAAGTTATTTGAACTAGCGAATGGTAAAGGGTGCGTATCAGATGTTTGTTATATGAATTTTGTTGTAGGTGAGTTATTTGCTAAATGCGCGAATTTACTTATAGAAAAAGCAAAAATAAAAAAAGAAGATATTGATTTTATTTCATCACACGGACAAACAGTTTGTCATTTGCCAGAAAAGCAGGAAATTGACTCTGTAAAAATAAGTTCAACCCTGCAAATAGGTGATATCTCAGTAATTTCACAAAAAACAGGTATTTTAACAATTGGTGATTACAGACCAAAGGATATTTCTGCTGGCGGTCAAGGAGCACCTTTAGTTCCGTTTGCAGACAAGATTATATTTCCGCGCGGAAAAAATCGTTTAATACAAAATATTGGCGGAATTTCAAATGTTACTGTTTTATCGCAGGATTGTGAGATTTTTGCATTTGATAATGGTGCAGGGAACATGTTGATTGATTACTTTATGAATAAGTTGTTCAATAAACCTTATGATAAAAACGGAGAAACTGCACAAAAAGGAAATGTTGATTTTAATTGGTTAAATAAACTTTTAAAAGAACCTTATTACAAGCTAGAACCTCCAAAATCTACAGGTAGAGAACTATTTAATTCGGATTATGCAGAAAAAATATACAAAAGCGCCCCTGCCTCAAAATATGATGTAATTGCAACAATTACATATTTAACTGCAAAAACCATAGCTCAATCGTATATTGATTTTATTTTTCCAAAAACAAAAATTGATGAAGTGGTTTTAGGCGGAGGCGGAGCCTATAATTTGGTAATAAAAAATTATTTAGCAGAATTACTGCCTGATATAGTAATAAAAACTCATGAGGATTATTCCATTCCGAATAAACTTAAGGAATGTATTGCTTTTGCATATTTAGGTTACTTTGCATTTAATAAACAGACAAATAACATTCCCTCCTGCACTGGAGCAGATGAGAATGTTATAATGGGTAAATTTTCTTATTGATTATAAAATATTATCAAGTCCGTAAATAAAGTCATTATTGTTAAATACATGCCTTGCTGCAAGCAAAACGCCTGCCATATAGCATGATCTATCCATAGTATCATGTTTAATTGTAAATATTTGCCCGTCTGCACCAAAAATAACTTCCTGTGAGGCAATATATCCTGGCATTCTTACAGAGTGAATATGAATATTAGCGCTTGCTGTTCCGCCTCGTGAACCTTTTATTAACTCTGTTTCATTGCAATTGCCTGTTGTAAAATTGCTATTTGCTTCTGCCATTAATTGAGCTGTTTTTACTGCAGTACCAGAAGGTGCATCTTTTTTTTGATTGTGGTGTAGTTCTATTATTTCAGCATTATTAAAATATTTTGCAGCCTGTTTAGCGAACATCATTAATAATACCGCACCTGTTGAGAAATTTGGTGCAATAAGACAGCCTGTTTGAGTCTTTTTTGAAAGCTCTTGTAAATCCTTTATATTATCTTCACTTAATCCTGTTGTGCCTATAACTGATTTTACATTTAAATTCATATAAGTTTTAACGTGTTCAAATATGCCGTTTGGCTGAGTAAAATCAATAACAACATCAGGTTTGTTTGTTTTTAGTGTCTTTTCTATGTCCTCTTGTATTAAAACTCCGCAATTTTTGCCTGATGCAGCAAAGCCTGCATCTGTTCCTGTTCCAACAACGTCAATTGCACAGACAAGCTCCATATCCTCTGCATTAAGTACTGATTTTACAACCTGCTTGCCCATTTTACCGAGCGCTCCAATAACTCCTATTTTTATCATTTTTCTTCCTCATAAATAATTTTAACTGTAGTTATGATAACTGAAAAATTAGTTCAAAGGCAGAATATGTTAATAAATGTATATATGTAAAAAAAATTATTGCAGTAAATAGGAAAATATGTTAGCATAAAATATGTAAAATTAATTGAGAGGATGTGGAAGTATGCACAACTATTTGAAAGTTGATATTGAAAAATTGGAAAATGATGTTCACGCAATCGGAAATGAGCTTACTTTAGCTCAAACATTAGTTAATTTTTTAGAATGCTCGTTAAACGGTGATTTTGACCTTGATAATGCTGATAACTCAAATTTGGTTATACTTCAAAAAAGATTGCTTAAAAACATAATTAATAAATATGATAGGTTAGAAAATACTCTTAACTTTTAGTTAACTTGTTGATTTTTTAGCTTAAATTTATTAATATCTTTTATATTGGAGGTTAAATTATGCCGCAGCCTTTTACACAGGGTAATCAAATAAAAAAACGTACTTCGGTATTGGTATTCCTAAAAGGAACTACAGCTCCTTTGGTTTTGTATGTTGAAAATCCGCTGGAGTTGTATGAGGAACTCTTGCAAGTGCTTAGGTTAAATTCCCCGACAGCTAAATTAATTGAAAAAAATACTATTGGCCCTGTTAAAAGAGTCTGCATTCAATCAACTTCAATATGCGCAGTTGCTCTGCAAGATGAACAGTATATGTAGTTTATTTCATATCAATTAATATTTTTACTGTGCTTTTTAAAAGTTTTACAGCCCATATTAATATGAACACTGCACCTAAAATTCCTGTTAGTGCATCTAAATGTATGCAGTTAAAATATTTGCCTAAAACAAGTGCTATTATTGTTAATATTGATATTAAAACATCTGATAAAATATGATAATATGCTGCTTTATAGTTATAGTCTTTTGACTCACTTATATTAGTGCTGTCATGGTGATGATGAAGGTGTAATTTTCCTTCCATTACAGCTACGCAGATATAATTTATAATGAGCGCAAATATTGAGGCATATATTGCTTCTGTAAACAATATTTCAGCAGGATTAAAAAATCTTTGAACTGACTCATATACAATGCCAAGTGCTGTTATTCCTAAAAATACAGCTGAAGTATATCCTGCCAGCACTCCGATTTTATATGTCCCGTTAATAAATAATGCGGAGTCTTTGAATTTTCTGGCAATAATGTATGCTGCATAAGTTAATCCTAAGGTAAGAACATGCACGCTCATGTGATAGCCTTCAGCAAGCAGTGACATTGATTTTGTTATATATCCAAATGCAATTTCGCCAATCATTGCGATTATTGTAAATATAATGACGGTTAGCATTCGTTTTTCATTTTGTATTTGTGTATTTTCTTCCATATTACCTTTTTTCAACCAATTTCTTAAATGAATTTAAATCCTCTATTGTATCAATACCTATTGAATTATATTCTACCACAGCAGTTTTAATTTTCATTCCATTATATAAAGCTCTTAACTGTTCTAAACTTTCAGCACGTTCAATTTCTGGCTGGGGGTATTTTGTCATTTTAAATAGTGACTCTCGTTTATATCCATATATTCCTATATGCTTATAAAATTCAGCTATACCAAAATTTCGTTCATAAGGAATTTTTGACCTTGAAAAATAAAGAGCGTATCCGTTTTTGTCGGTTACACATTTTACCATATTGGGGTCATCTAAGTCTTCACTTTTTCCGATTTTTGACAGCAGGGTTGAAATATCTGCTTCATTATCATCTTTAATTAATTTTATAACTGTTTCAACACATTCAGGATTTATCATAGGTTCATCACCTTGAAGATTTATAATATATGAAATTTCAGGGTATTTTTCCGCTACTTCAACAATTCTGTCGCTTCCGCATTTGTGTTCGGTCGATGTCATTTCAACTTCTGCGCCGAAACCTTTTGCACATTCATATATTTCTTCATTATCTGTTGCGATTATAACCATGTCAGCAGATTTTACTTCTTTTGCTCTTTCCCATACCCACTCAATTATAGGTTTATCACATACTTTAATTAATGGCTTTCCCTGCAGTCTTTTTGAATTATATCTCGCAGGTATTATTATTGCGGTTTTACTCATTTAATCCTCCTTTTGAACAACATAAGCAAGCCATTCTTTTTGCTTCATTTCTTCTAACTGTTTTAAGCCGTTTAATTTTACAGCATTGATTACTACTTCTTCCTTACCCTCTAATATTCCGCTTAAAACTATTTTTCCGCCCGTTTTTGTAATGCGTTTTAACTCACCCATTATTTCGGCTAAGACATTATGCAGTATATTTGCAAATACAAAATCATATTTATTACTTTTAAGTACGTCAGCAGAGGCGGTTTGAAAATTAATATTTTCTTTATTAATTTGTGCATTAATTTTAGCAGTTTCAACTGCTGTTTCATCAGTATCTACACAGTCAGCAAAAGAGGCTCCAAGCTTTTTAGCACAAATGCCAAGTATTCCTGAGCCGCATCCGATATCTGCAACTACAGCGTTTTGAGGCATATATTTTTCGCAAGCTGATACACATAACTGCGTTGTTGCATGGGTGCCTGTTCCAAAAGCATTACCAGGATCAAGTGTTACTTTTATTTCATTTTGTTTTGGCTCATAACTCTCCCAGCTTGGGCATATTACTATATGACTTGATATCTTTGACGGTTTCCAGTGTTCTTTCCACTTTTTTGACCAATCTGTAATTTCCTGCTTTTTAATGCTAATATCCCAGCTGCCTATATCAGAATTAAATATTTTTTTATCTATTATATCTTGACGTTTAACCTTAAAAAACTGCTTTAATTCTTCTAAATCCAGCACATCAGCAACTATATATGCTTTTATAGTTCCCTCTGTAGAGCTTACAAGTTCAAGGTTTTTGTATGTTTCTTCTGCTGTAACTATTCCTTCGCAGTCAAACTCTGACTGCACTATGTCGCAGACTATATCCGAACATATCGGATTGATTTGAATACATACTTCCCAATATGTTTTATCAATTACTGACAAAATACACCCATTTTTCTGAATTTATTATATCTTTCTTCTCTGAGTTTATCTGATTTTAACGGTTTTAGTTCATTTATTGCATTCATAACGGTTTCTTTTAATGCTTTCGCAGAAGCTTCATAATCGCAATGAGCACCGCCTAAAGGTTCTTTGATTATTCCGTCAATTATTTCGAGTTTTAATAAATCTTCGCTTGTTATTTTAAGTGCCTCAGCGGCAACATCTGCTTTTGAAGCGTCACGCCATAATATTGAAGCACAGCCCTCGGGTGAAATTACAGTATAATATGAATGTTCAAGCATATAAACTCTATCTGAAACAGCTAAGCCTAAAGCTCCGCCCGAACAACCCTCACCTGTAATTACTGCAATAATTGGAACATTTAATTTTGCCATTTCTCTTAAATTAACAGCAATAGCAGTTCCTTGTGCGGTTTCTTCAGCTTTCATGCCAGGGTATGCCCCAGGAGTATCAATTAAAGTAATAATCGGCATATTAAATTTATTTGCATGGTTAAATAACCTTAGAGCCTTTCTATATCCTTGCGGTTGAGGCATTCCAAAGTTATATACAAGATTTTCTTTTGTAGTTTTACCTTTTTGAGTGCCGATTAACATTACACTTTGACCGTCAATTTTTGCAATTCCGCCTATTATTGCTCTATCATCTGTGCCTTCTCTATCGCCGTGCATTTCTATAAAATCGGTCGTTATTATTTTCACGTAATCTAAAAAGGTAGGTCTATCTGCATGGCGGGCTATCTGCAATCTTTGAGACGGGGTTAAATTTGCATATAACTCTTTTTTATATTCCATTGCCTGCTGTTCAAATGTATTTATTTGTTCTGATACGTCCATGCCTGATGACTCACTTATTTCTTTTAATTCTTTTATCTTTTCTTCTATTTCATATAAAGGTTTTTCAAATTCTAAAACAGTCATTAATCTTCTCCTACTTCTTATGCAGATTTATGAGTTTTGCTATTGTCTGCTTTAATTCGGCTCTTGATGAAATCATATCAATTTGTCCGTATTTCATTAAATAATTTGCTGTTTGGAAATCAGCAGGAAGGCTTTGTCTTATTGTCTGCTCTATTACTCTGCGACCTGCAAATCCAATTCTTGCATCTTGTTCAGCAATGATTATATCGCCTAATGTTGCAAAACTTGCGGTTACTCCGCCAAATGTAGGCTCTGTTAAGACTGTAATATATAATAACCCTGCTTCATTTAGTTTTGCAACTGCACAACTAGTCTTAGCCATTTGCATTAAACTTAATATGCTTTCCTGCATTCTTGCTCCGCCAGAGGCTGTTACTGCAAGCATTGGAATTTTGCGTTTTAAGGCTTCTTCCATTGCAAGGGTGACTTTTTCGCCGACTACACTGCCCATAGAACCGCCCATAAAATCAAAGTCCATTATGGCTGCCGATACAAGGTTGCCTTCTATCTTACCAACTCCTGCTATTACAGCTTCATTCATATTTGTTTTTGCTTTTGCAAGAGCTATTCTCTTTTTATATGGTTCTGTATCTGTAAACTCTAATGGGTCTGCAGTTGTGATATTTCCAAATAATTCTTCAAAGCTTCCTTCATCAAAAAGCTGATTTATTCTTGTTCTTGCATTTATTCTGAAATGATATCCGCACTTTGGACAGACATCTAAGTTTTCCTCTACTTCTTTTTTAAGTAATTGTGAATTACAATTATAACATTTTACCCATAATTTCCCTATGCTGTCATCAATTTGAGTTTCTTGTGCACGGCGGGCAATTTGCATTTCTTTTCTTTGCTCGAACCAATCCTTTACTGTCATAAAAGACTTCCTCCGCTAATCTACTTATTTATTATACATCAAATTTTCTATTGGAATATATTATACAACCGTTTATGTTTCTTTTTTTACATTCTTTCTGGTGCGCTTACAGCTATTATATCCATTGCAGATTTTAATATTATTGTTACAGCTTTTACTATTGCAAGCCTTGCTGTCATTAATGATTTATCCTCAACAAGCACTTTTGAAAATGTGTAAAACTGATGAAAACTTGAAGCAAGCTCTTGTAAATATTTTGTTAAAAGGTAAGGACTTCTGTGTTTTGCAGAATTTTGAACCACAGATTTATATTCCTCTAGTTTTAAGATTAATTTTTTTGTTGTTTCTTTTGATTTTTCGTCGCTTTCATTCCAAATTATATTAAAATCTTCGCTTTTTAAGTTGTTAAATTTGGTTTCAATACTTTGTGCTGATTGAACTTCATTATTTATTATGTCATATTTTTCGCTTATTGCGTGTCTTAAAATCGAGCAAGCGCGGGCATGTGCATATTGAACGTAGAAAACGGGATTTTCATCTGTTTTAGATTTCGCTAAATCAATATCAAAATCTAAAGTAGTATCAATACTTCTCATTATCATCCAATACCTTGTAGCATCAACGCCTACATCTTCTATAAGTTCATCAAGAGTAATCATCTTAGTGCGTTTGCCCATTCTAACCTGTTCACCGTTCATAACAAGATTTACAAGCTGTCCCAGTAAGACCTCCAATGAGTTTGGATTATACCCTAATACTTCAATAGAAGCACGCATTCTTGGTATATAGCCGTGGTGGTCTGCTCCCCAGATATTTAATAATGTATCAAATCCTCTTTGCAGTTTATTATAGTGATATGCAATATCTGCAGTTAAATATGTATAAGCTCCGTCGGATTTTTTTATTACCCTATCTTGATCATCCCCGTATTTAGATGACGCAAACCATAATGCTCCGTCTTTTTCATACAAGACGCCTAATTTATCAAGTTTTTCAATACACTCTTTTACTTGTCCGCTTTCATGCAAAGTTAATTCGCTGAAGTAATTGTCAAAATGAGTGTGGAAATTTTCAAGCAGTGCTTTTTGATTGCTTAACATTTTTAATCTTGCATATTTTGATAAATATTTTAAATTCTCGTCGTCGAAACTCCCTTTGTAGTCCGATTTTATTTTGTCTGCTTTTTCTTTTTCAGTTTGTATAAATTCTTTTGCTACGGGAATTAAATATTCTCCCGTATAATAGTTTTTAGCTTCTTCTTCATCAGAAGGGAAATCAATATTAACGCCAAGCTCTTTTAATATCCTAATATATAAGGATTTTCCAAGTTTTTGTATTTGGCTTCCCGCATCATTTATGTAAAATTCCTGATATACATCATAACCTGAATATTTCATAACATTAGCTAAGGCGCTTCCCATAGCAGCCCATCTGCCATGCCCGATATGAAACGGGCCTGTTGGGTTTGCGCTTACGTATTCAAGTATGACTTTTTGTCCGCCGCCTAAATTATTTTTTGCGTAATCGGATTTTTTTTCTAATACTTCGGTTAATATATTATTCAATAAAGTATTATGCAGTTTAAAATTGATAAATCCTGCAGTAACATTTATCTCAAATTCTTTTTTATTAATATTTTCGGCCAGTGTTTGTGCAATTTGAACAGGAGAAAGCCTTGCATATCTTGCAAGTGATGACACATTTACCGCGAAATCTCCAAACTCGGTATTTTTTGGAACTTCACCTTGCAATGCCCATTCTTCACTGCCGTTCATTTGTCCGAGCAGTCCTTTTTTTGCGGTTTCTCTCACTGCCTGTTCTACGGTTTCCAAAAAATACTCTTTTAACATGTTTTTGCCTGCCTAATGTCTTTTACCTCATTAAATCATAGCAAAAACATGTTAATTTGTTTGAATTAATTATTCTTGAGTATTAGTAAGCTGTTCTTCTACAACTACGCCGTACAAATCGACATCAGCTTTAATTGACTCAATGTTGTTGAGCATTTTTTTAAGCTCAATGTCAAAATTTTCTTCAGTAAGATTTAGTTTCATATTATTCTCCAATAAAAACTAACATGTTTTTTATCGGCAGAGTATATATAAAACTTTAGTGAATATATACTTTTTGTTACAAAAGTTTATAATCTACATTATTTCATAAAATATTATTGAGGCGCTAATAGCTATATTTAGGGACTCTACATTATTTTCCATTTTTAATTTGATATTTTTATCTGCAATTTTTATTAGGTCTTCAGAAAGTCCTTTAGCCTCAGAACCAAACATTATAATTATGTTTTCAATATTGCGGCAATCATTTAGGGTTATATTATTTTTTTCTGAAAGTGATGTTGATATTATTTTATGTGAGGGAAATAGTTTTTTTAACTCATCTTTGGTTTTTATTTCTGTAACAGCTGTTTTAAAAAAGTTGCCTGCACAAGAGCGTATTACCTTTGGGGAATATAATTCTGTGCAGTCTGAAAATAAAATAATGCCCTCAATTCCAAAAGCAGCGGCACTTCTGATTATAGTTCCCAAGTTCCCAGGGTCAGATATGTTTTCTAATAGTGCTATTTTTTTATAATTTTTAAAGGTATTTATCTCTTGTTTTCTTTTTTTTGCGATTGCTAGGATTTCGCAAGGTGTGCTGGTTGTTGAGATTTTTTTCATTGAATATTCGTCTGTGTATGTAATTGGAAAATTAATATTCTCAAATTAATTCTGATACAGCTTTTTCGCCCTCAGCGATAAATAAGCCTAAATCATCTCTATATTTTTTTTGATGAAGTTTAGTTATTTGCTTAATTTTATTAGCTGAAAGTTTTTCTATTGAATGCATGAAGCAGCCTGCCATTTCATATAATAGTATTTTTCGTAATCGTTCATCATTGAAAGATCAACGAGTTTTATTTCAAACGGAAAATGTGACAGCGTGTTCATTATAATTTTATCTTCTTCTGTTGAAGCATAAACAGTATTTTCAAGTCTTATACCGCCCCAATTTTCTTTATATACTCCAGGTTCAATGGAAAATACAGTATTCTCAAGAATTTTAGTTTTTCCTGCACCCGAGGAGGAGACTCTTGGTGGATTTTCGTGCACGCTTATTCCTACTCCATGCCCTGTTGAGTGTGCAAAGGCGTACTCCTCTGGCAATGATTTTTCTATTGTTTCTCTTGCTATTTTATCAATATTAAAATAAGATGATTTTTTATTGTATTTATTATAATATGCGTTTAAAAATGCTTTTAATACTCCAGTATAGGCTCTTTTTTGCTCATCAGAGGGGTTGCCTTTTATAAAAGTTCTTGTAGTATCCGTTGCTAATCCGCCCTCATAATATCCGCCGTAGTCTACAAGTAAAAAGTCACCGTCATTTAAATATTTATCTTTTGACGGATTGGTATAATGAATAATTGAAGTGTTTGCACCTACAGCTACTATAGGTTTAAAACTTAACGATTTTGCACCGTTATCCTTCATCGCTTTAACAAGTGCTTCATAATAATCATATTCTGAATATATAGTGTCTGAATTTACCATTTCATATATTACTTTTAATGCATTATCTGAACGCTCAAAGCACTTTTTTAAATGAGATATTTCATTTTCATTTTTTATGGTTTTAAATAGTTTTAAATGACTTTCTTTTATTTTATTGCTTGGATTTATCAGCTTATAATCATTAATTGTAAGTTTTTCTTCATCTATAAATATTTCAGTTTTTTCTATTTTAATTAAATCAGTTTCAAAATTATCAAGCGGTAAAACTTTAAAGTAATTCCCTATTTCAGGCATTTCGCAATCTGTATATATATTAACTCCATTTTCAGTTATTATTGCTTTCGCAGGGAATATTGAACTGTAATCAAAATCATAAGAGCGCATATTTGTTAAATATGCTGTATCTTCTAACGAAGTTACTATTATATTAAATTTTTCTCCTGCATATTCTTTAAGAGTTTCAAACTTTTTATCTGCGCTAATACCTGAAATATCATCTGATATTTTAAATACATTATATTTTATATTTGAAATGTTTTCACAGGCATATTCTTTTACAGGATCTTTTGAAATTAGTTTTATTGTTGAGTTTTTTAACTGTAAGTTATTAGAGAGTTTTTCATAAAATCTTTTAGAGGTTTTTGTTGATATAATACCAAGTTTAAAGTAGGCAGGAACTAACTCTGTTAATGCGTCAATATATGATTTATTTAAAGGGAGTTTAACTACTTCAATATATTCATGGTTTACTTCATAATCAGCCTGCTCATGATATCTGGTATCAACGAATAAATATATTTTATTGTTTGTAAATAAAACATCCCCCGTTGAGCCTGTAAAATCTGTTACATAATATCTTGAATTAAGGTTCAGCATATTATACTCAACAAGGAATTCATTTGTTGAATTAATAACAAGCCCGTCTATATTGTTTTTTGACAGGTAATCTTTTAAATATTCTATTAATTTTATATCCATTAGTCTTTTTTATCTGTAAGCTGAATTAAATGATAACCAAATTGTGTTTGAACTGGATTTGAAATCTCGCCTGTTTTCATTGAGAATACTGCATCTTCAAAAGGCTTTACCATTTGACCTTTTGTAAAATATCCTAAATCACCGCCATTTTGACCTGACGGGCATAAAGAAACTTCTTTTGCAATTTGTGCAAAAGATTTTCCATTTTCTATTTCTTTTTTTAATTTTAATGCTTCTTCTTCGGTTTTTACCAAAATATGGCTTGCCCTTACCTGTGTTGTCATAATTTCTCCTTTTTTTGCAGTATAGCATGCAATTAAACTTCGAGCAAAAAATTATTTTGTTTCAATTATAATGATAAATATGAAAAAATTATATATAGAAACTCTGGGCTGCCAGATGAATAAATCTGATAGTGAAAGAATAGCAGGTATTCTTTCTCATTTTGGTTATGAAGAAACTAATGATGAAAAAGAAGCAGATTTATTAATTATAAATACCTGTTCAATTAGACAGTTATCAGCTGATAAAGCGTACAGTCAATTAGGAGTTTGGGGAAAACGTAAAAAAGATAAACCTAATCTTAAAATAGCAATATGCGGATGTGTTGCACAGCAGGATAAGGAAAAAATCAGAAAACGAGCTCCTTATGTTGATTTGGTTTTTGGAACTCACAATATTTATGAACTGCCCGAGCTTATTAAACGTATTGAAAATGATGAAAAGGTTTGTGCAATAACAAATACTCCTGTTATAAAAAATCAAAATGATTTTAAAATTATAAGAAAAAACTCAGTTAATGCGTGGATACCTATAATAGAGGGGTGTAATAATTTTTGTACATACTGTGTAGTACCTTTTACACGTGGACGTGAGCGCTCACGCAGTCCTGAAGAAATTTTAACCGAAGCTAAAAATATTATTAAGCAAGGTTTTAAAGAGATTACTCTTTTAGGTCAAAATGTGGATAGTTACGGTAAAGACTTCAATAATCCAGATATTACTCTTGCAAATTTATTAAGAGAATTAAATAAATTGGAAGGGGATTTTAGAATACGTTTTGTTACTTCATATCCTTCTGATATTACTGATGACCTTATAAATGCGGTTGATGAGTGTGAAAAAGTCTGCAAATATTTTCATATTCCAATGCAATCAGGGAATTCACGTATATTAAAAGAAATGAACAGACGCTACACAAAAGAAGAGTATTACAACATTGTTTCTAAAATAAGAAACAGATTTAAAGATGTTACAATAACAAGTGATTTTATAGCAGGATTTCCCTCAGAAACTGAAGAAGAATTTATAGATACCTTAAAGGCAATGGAAGAGCTTGAGCTTGATTATAGTAATACTGCTGCATATTCTCCAAGAGAATTTACAAAAGCAGGGAAAATGACTGATAAATTTATTTCAGAGAATATAAAATACGAACGATTAGAGCGTTTAAATGCTAAAAATAGAGAATTAGCTTTATTATCAAATAAAAAATTTTTAGATAAGGTTTTGAATGTTCTTGTAGAAGCTCAGACAGAAAAAGATAATCAAATTATATTGAACGGGCGGGCAGGCAATAATAAAATTGTACATTTTAAATCTGATAATTATAAAATAGGCGATTTTGTTAATGTTAAGATAAACAAAGCTCAAACTTGGTGTCTTTATGGCGAACCTGTTGAGTAATTTTATTTTTCATACATGCCGTGATAATCTGAAAATATGAAAATTCTTTGGAAAATATTTATATTAATAATAGTTATATCGCTTGTACTTGTATCCTGTTTTAGGATTGATAAAGGGGCTGATGAAAATGAAAATATTATTCAAGGCGCTAAAAATCAAGAAAGCACAAAAGTTGAATATAAAGCGCCTCAAACCGTAACAATAAATAATACCGATTATAAAATGTCACGTTCTCCAGTTGGGAAATACGGTGGTCAGATAATTATTTCAACAATAGGCGAGGGACCTAAAACATTTAATCCTTGGGTATCAAAGGATGCGACATCTTCAGAAATAGGCGATTTACTCTATGATTCTTTGCTTACAACAGACCCGATGACAGGAGAGGTAATTCCTAATCTGGCAAAAGAATATAATGTTTCTAAAGACCAAAAAACTTATACAGTTACTTTAAGAAAAGGTTTAAAGTGGACTGACGGAAAAGAAATAACATCAGATGATGTCGTATTTACTTGGAATGACATAATTTTAGCAGGTTTTGGCAATACTTCTTTGCGAGATTCCGTTTTAATTGACGGAGAATATCCCAAAGTAAAAAAAATTGATAAATATACTGTTGAATTTAAAATAAAAAAGCCTTTTGCTCCGTTTTTAAGATTTATGGGAACATCTGTTGCACCCATGCATATATTTAAACCCGTAATACAAAAAGGTAAAAGGTACTTTGATACATATTTAGGTACAACAACTAACCCCAAAGATATAGTTTCCTCTGGAGCATTTATGCTTGAAGAATACATCCCAGCTCAACGTGTTGTATTTAAGCGAAATCCTGATTACTATGTTATTGATGAGAATAAAAATAAACTCCCTTATCTGGATAAGTATGTAATATTAATAGTCGGAGACTTAAATAATGAATTATTAAAGTTTGAGGCGGGTGAATTGGATGTTATATCGGTCAGAGGCAAGGATTTACCTAGATTTAAGTCAAAAGAAAAAAAGTCTGATTTTAAAATATATAATCTCGGGCCTAATATGGGTACAATGTTTATTGCATTTAACTTAAATACCAGAAAAAATAAAGAAGGTAAGTATTATCTAAATCCTGTAAAACAAAAGTGGTTTAATGATATCAAGTTTAGAACGGCTGTTGACTATGCAATAGATAGAAATGCAATGGTTTATAATGTCGCAAATGGTGCAGCCCAGCCATTATTTACGGCGGAGTCATTATCATCGATATATTTAAATGAAAAACTGGCTCTCGGGCATGAAAAGAACTTGGAGTATGCCAAATCATTGTTAAAAGAAGCAGGATTTTATTTGGATAAAAACGGCTATTTGCACGATAAAGACGGAAATGCGGTGGAATTTGATTTATATACAAATGCTGGACAAACAGAGCGTGAAGCCTGCGGAGTTATGGTGAAAGAGGATTTACGTGAGCTTGGAATAAAAGTAAACTTTAAACCCATTGAGTTTAATACTTTAGTTAGCAAAATGATGACAACCTCTGACTGGGATATGGTATTAATGGGTTTAACAGGGAGTCCACTTGAACCTCACAGCGGAAAAAATGTCTGGTATTCAAAAGGGCATTTACATTTATTTAATATGCGCTTTTCTGGTGATACCAACGATACTTTGCTTCCTTGGGAAAAGGAACTTGATGAAATAATAGAGCAAGGTGCGCTTGAACTTGACTATAAAAAAAGAAAAGTAATATATGATCGTTATCAGCAGATAATATATGATGAACGCCCGATAATATACTTATATTCACCCCTTACAATTACAGCTGTCAGAAAAAAAATAAAAAATCTTTATCCGACGGCACTTGGCGGGGCTATGCACAATTTATACGAATTATATATTGATGAATAATACAAAAATTATAAAACTAAATACTGCAAGAAATTGTTTAAGACTTTTAATCCGTACTTATAAAATTAAAGAGCTTTATATGCCTTATTACATTTGTCCTGCGCTTAGAAGTGCCGTTTTAAAGGAAAATTGTAAAATAAAATATTATCATATTAATAAAAATTTTAGACCTGAAAAATTATTTAAAAACAATGATTTTATTTTGTATCCTAATTATTTTGGTGTAAGTGATGATATAGTTGATGAACTTAAAATTGAATATAAAAATTTAATTGTTGATAATGCACACTCTCTTTATTCTGAGCCTAAAGGCTTGGCTTCCTTCAACTCATTAAGAAAATTTTTCCCAAAACTTCAAAGCGGGGCTTTTTTGTATTTAAAAGAAAATATAATGAATAATTTTCCTGAAGATAATTATTTATATCAATTTAAACCTTTAACTTATGAAGAATTTTGTAAAAATGAAAACAGGCTTGATTATGAGGATATAAAAAACATTTCTCCTGCTGTATTAAAGGAATATTCTGTTATAAACCCTGAAACAGTGCAAGAACATCGAATAAAAAATTTTAATTTTTATCATTCAAAATTTAAAAAATCTAACTGTATAGATTTGAATAATAAAAAAATAATTGCTCCTTTTTGTTATCCTTATCTTGCAAAATCACAATATGAGGCTGATAAAATAGTAAAAAAACTGAACTCACATGGCATAAATATATTTAGATATTGGAATAATCTTCCAGATAGTTATGAAGAAAAAATATTTTATTCTAACTTAGTTGCTGTTCCGTTAGATAAAATCGCTGAAAATCTTTGAGTTCCCTTGCAGATTTTGGTAAAAATCACTATTGATGGACGTTTCATAATCGGCAAATTGTTTAGGATTAAAGTCTTTAATTGTAAGCATTGCGGCAATTTTTTCAGCCAGCTTCTGCTGTTTTGTTAATTTAGCTTCTGCAATTGCAGCGGGAATAAATGCAACAACAGCTCCGAGTCCTATCATTACTCTTGCTAATTTATGATTTGAAATCTTTTTAGAAAGTAAATGTCCTAAAAATCCGCCTATGGCAGTAGCTACAATATCTAATGGGCCTAAAATTGTTTCAGATAAAGTTTTAATTCCTACTGTTTGCTCATATACATTTTTTCTATGTTTATTTATTATCATAGAGGTATTCTTTTGTAATAATTTAGCCTCTTGAGCTTGTGCTGGGGTTAAATTAATGAGCTTTTTCGCACTATTTCGTTCTTTTAATTTTGGAAGCTCATTTTGAGCAAATTTTTCATATTCTTTTAAATCGTTGTATACAGTTTTTAAAAATTCTTTTGGAGATTGCTTTTGTTTATTGTTTTCATTTTCTTGCGAATATAGTTCAGGATGCTCCATGAAATTTTTTAAATGTTTGTATTTTGTTGCACAAATTACTTTATTTTCAAGGTTTGATATGTTTTTGTTTAAAATTAAATACGTAAACAGAGGAACAGCAATTTTTATAACCATTCTTATTGCTTTATTTTGTATTTTAAGCAAATCTGCAAGTTTATCGGTTATTAGATATTCTAAAAATCCGCCTGTAAATAATGACGAGTATGAAATATTAGAGATTGTTTCAACTTTTCTTAAATCTTCAAGCACATCATGTTCTACATTTTTTAAATAATTAGTAAAAAATTCTTTGTCTTGCTCTGCTTTATTACATTTTTCATTTGAAAGCGGTGTATCGTTGTTTTGATTTAATGAGTCAAAATATTCTTTTGTATCCTTTTCGTAGCTAGAAAGTGAACTGCGGTAATTTTTTACTTCTTGAAATGAAGATTTTACATTAATTCTTTCTGCAAGTTTATTAACAGTAGATTTTGTTTTTTCTTCATAATTTACGATAGAATTAACTTCATCATCTTGTTCCTTTGTAAGCTGAGCAAAGGATTTAGGATCGTTAATAATATTTTGAGAAGCGTCAAATCCTGCTTTTCTAATTATACCTAATTGAGATTTCATGGAATTTTTAATTCCATTTATGAAAACAGCAGCACCTAAAATTGCCCCAATACAAGTTAGGATTTTAGGTAATGGGATTTTTTTACCAAATAAAGAAATTGAATTATTAGCGTATTTTTTTAATCCATCGACTAATTTATTTAGAAATGAAGACTTTTCAGCGTGTTTATCAAGAATAGGAATTAATTTTACAACTCCTGCAGGCAAAGAAGTTAAAACCCCCGCAATGGACATTAGTTCAATATTTAATGTTTGAAAGAAAGTTTCAGAATCCTCTGCTTTTTCATGCTCATAACTATCAAGTAACAATATAGGTTCTGATATAGCTTTTGCTTTTTTCTTGAGCAGTTCAATATCCTGCGGGTTCATGCTGGCAGTCTGCTGCGACTGACCTTTAGACCAGTTTTTGTATTCGTCAATATGTTCAAAATATTTAGTATAATAGGAAAAAATACCTTTCATTTAAACATAAAATACCTTTCATTTCCTTTTACTTAAAGTTTAAAATACTTTAAAGTTGTTATTTATTCTATAAATTATTTATTAATATTTACATTTTTTTAGTAAAATAATATAGAGAGGGAAATTAAATGACATTAAATTCATATTTAGGGATAGATGTAGGTTCTGTAACTACAAAGGCTGCAATCGTTGATGAAAATGGAAAATTTATTGACGGATATATGACAAGAACGTCAGGTAAACCTGTTAATGCGGTGCAGAAGTCTTTAAAAAATCTTATTGAGCAAGCCAAAGAAAATTATAATATACTTGGAGTTGGTACAACAGGCTCAGGAAGAAATCTCGCAGGAGCATTAGTTGGTGCTGACGTTATAAAAAATGAAATAACAGCACACGCAGTAGCAGCAAGCACTTATGTTCCAGGAGTACAAACGATACTAGAAATAGGCGGTCAGGACAGTAAAATAATAATATTGCGTGACGGAATAGTGACTGATTTTGCGATGAATACAGTATGTGCTGCAGGAACGGGGAGCTTTTTAGACCAGCAAGCTTCAAGATTAAATGTACCAATACAAGATTTTGGTGAAATAGCACTCCATTCAAAATCACCAGCAAGAATAGCTGGCAGATGCGGAGTATTTGCTGAAAGCGATTTAATACATAAACAACAGCTGGGTTATCCCGTTGAGGATTTATTATATGGCTTATGTCAAGCATTAGTAAGAAACTATTTGAGTAATCTGGCATTGGGTAAAGAAATACTGCCGATAGTTACATTTCAAGGTGGTGTAGCGACAAACATAGGTATGGTTAAGGCTTTTGAAGAAGCACTAAATACTAAAATTGTTGTACCTGAAAATCATCAAACAATGGGAGCAATAGGCGCTGCGCTTCTTGCTATGGAAAATCATCAATACAATAATAAAGAAACAAAATTTAAAGGATTTAGTGTGGGTGATATGTTATTTAACTCATACACAAATCAGTGTAATGGCTGCTCTAATAATTGTGAAATTATTACAATTGTTGAGGGAGAAGTAACATCTAATCAGTTAAACAATAAAACAGATAAAATTATAGCCCGCTGGGGCGGAACCTGCGGAAGATGGGATGTTTGTTAAATAATTACAAATTGTAAACTTTTGTAAAATATTTATTTGAATTTCTCAAGATTTTAGAAAAAACTGCCGATATCTTTAATATAAAATAAGGAGCAAAAAAATGGGACTGGCAGCATCGCAGGGAAGATATTTATGTTTAACGGCAAGAATGAGCGATCTTGTATATGAAGGTCAGCAGATTTCTCAGCAAAGATTGGCATTAGCAAGTCAACAGCAAGATATTGCCAATAAATATAATGATGCAATGAATAATAAAATAATGCAGGCAAAAATTATAGGTGAGGACGGAAACGTTCAATCCCAGCAATTGACTTATGATGTTATTACGAACAAAGATCCGTTCTCAGGTCTTGGAATGAGAATAGTAGACCTTGACGGTAATGTTGTTGTACCTAAAAAAGAATCTATGGAAGTTACATCTAAAAATGCTGAAGGAAATGAAGAAAAAGAAACCTTTACAAATGCAGCTGGCTTTATTACAAAATATATGACTGATTTAAGCCCTGATAAAGCAAATGAAATGGGCAGATGGAATTTGGCTAAGCTTGTTGAATATTATCAGGAAAATTATAAAGATTCAAATATAACAATAAATATAACAAGTTCAGTAGATACTTCGTTAAAAAAAGAGGGTGAACACTATTTATTTGATGAAAATTGTACAGATCCCAAGTATTTACAAGATATGTTATCAAGCGGACAGTGGTTATTACAACAGTCATCCCCGAATGAAAATGAAGAAGACGGGCTTGAGTGGAAAGAAATGACCTGGCAGGGTTCAAGCCAAATAGTTGAAATGTATGATACTTCTGATGATGCTGCAGCTGAATCTGAATATGAAGCAGCTATGGCTGATATTCAAAAGAAAGATAAGATTTTAGAATTAAGGCTTGAACAGGTTCAAACTGAAGAAAAAGCAGTTGAAAAAGAATTAGATTCTGTTAAAAATATAATAAAAGAAAATATAGAATCATCTTATAAGACATTTACAAGCTAATTAAATTTAAAACAAGGCAGAATTTCACCAACGATTTCTGCCTTTTGAGTTTTTATATAAGGCTGGTATATATTATTAATTTCTTTTTCGTCAAACTCCCAGTTTAATTGTTTCATAGCAAAAATTAAAGAGTAGGCTCTTGCAGTAGTATTAGAATCTGCAATTTTAACAATAAGAGCTTCTTCCTTTTTTAAATTAACTACTACGCAAAGCCCGCCTGCACCGACTTTTGCAATAATATCTTTTCCGTATTTTATAATATCAGTATCAAATCTATTGTCTCCGCCTATTAAAAATGGATGTTTTAAAAAGGCATTTTTAATTTTTTCGTATTTTTTATTGCAAAAAAGATTTAAAAATCCTTTTCCCAGATTAAATAAAGGAGTGGCTAAAACGGGAAGGGTGCATCCGTCTTTGCTTATGGATGTTTGATTTTCCTCAATTTCGCACAGTTCGCAAACCTTTTTCGTAACTAATTTAATTAACGGGTGATTAAATTCGTTGTAGTTAGAAATGTCATAATGAAGATAATTGCATACCGCTAACATTGCAGAGTGTTTACCTGAACAATTGTTATGCACCTTTCTAAAGGGTAAATTTTCGCAGTTAAGCCTTTTTATTTCAGCTTTGCTTAAAGGTTCAATAGGAGGACATAATAGATTTTCTTCTGTTAACCCAATTTTTTCTAATACGGATAATACCATTTGCTGATGTATAATATCCCCCGCATGCGAACCTGTACATACAGCAGTTTCTTCAAGTGAAAAATTATATATTTCATCAAGTCCTAAATCAATTAAAACAGCATATTGCAAAGGTTTCATACAAGAGCGGTGAAAAAAATTATAATTATTATCATTTCCTATGTTATTTAGTATTTTATTTTTATTAATATGCAGTATTAATCCTTGATGTATTTGCTCACAAATACCGTTTCTATCGTATTTTATAAGATTTACATAATTAGGTTCATTAGTATTCATAGCTCTATTTTAATTCAAAAATATATGTAGTATAATAAATTTTGTCCGAATAATAAAACGAGGTGCGGATGCAGATAGTTGAGGTTAAAAATTCAATAGCAAAAGTCTTTTATAATCCTGCGGAAAATAATTTACTTCCCTCGGATTTTATACTTATTGATGATAATTCTCAAAAAGTGATAGCTCAAGTAATTGATATTGAAACAACAGAGAATTTTAAAAATACATTTGCTATTATAAGACTAGCTTTATTTATTGATAAAGATGAAAATCTATCATATTACAATGGTTATATACCCTCAAAACATTCAAAGCTTTTTTATATCAATTCTGATGAAATTACTGAACTTATAAAAGCTTCAAAAGATAATATATACTTTGGTAATTTATCAAATCATAATGAAAGTTACGTAAAAACTGGATTTTCTATAATTGATGAAAAGCTTTATATTCGCTCAGATAAAAGTGATAAAACTGCAATTGCAGTAAAAAATCTAGTATCTGAGTTGAGTAATTATAATAAAAAATCAATTATACTGGACTTTAACGGTCAATATAGTGATTTAGAGAGTGCAGTAAAACTAAAAATATCTGATAATTTAAAACTCCCGTTAAATAAGCATGCATTTGATACTATTTTGGAGTATGACGTTACAGATTGTCCTATTCAAGATAGGGCTTTAATACAAAGTATTGTATTAGAACTCCGTGAATATTTAAAAACAGTTAGGGGTAATTATATTCCTTTTAACACATTTAAAAGCATAGTAGAAAATGAATTTACATCTAATCCTGTATCAGGGTTAATGCTTTTAAGAAATAAACTTTGGTTTTATTCTCAAGAAAATATTTTTGCAGATACAAGAAAGCAGTTTGATGTAATTGATAATTTGTTCTTAAAAAATAATACAATTTTAATAGACGCTTCAGACGTATCAGAAAAGTGGTACAAGCTTATAATTAAGACAATTAGTGAACTTGTAAATCAGGAATGTTATTTATTTGTATCTTTAAACGATGTTAGTATTGATAAAAAATCGCTGTTGAAGCTTTATAATAAAAAGAATATAACTCCAATAATATCAACAACTTATGATAGTCCTTACAAAAACTTATTAAAGTCAATTTGCCATAATCAATTATTGTTGAAATCTTCAATATATATTAATGAACAAGAATTTTATTGTTCTTTAGTAAATAAAATGAATACTGATGAATTTATATTGTTTGGGGAAACAACATTATATCTTCCAATGCTTATGGAATTAAAATTATTTGACAATGATACGGTAGAAAATGTAATTCAAAATGATATAAAAAAGGATGTTGATAAATTTCTTTCGCCGCAAAATACGGTAATTTCCAAAAAAAATCAAAACAAT